>JBDRBD010000054.1:0-5899 GCA_043823025.1 Candidatus Omnitrophota bacterium
GCAAGTCACCTCTTAGGTATTGTGGATATCGACAATAACGGGCTTGAGGGCGTGGAACGTCATTATAACCAGCTGCTTCAGGGCCGGGACGGGTTCCGCCAGGTTCTCCGGGATGCGCGCCACAGGGCGCTTCCATCCCTGGGACTTCGCTATCAGAAGCCTGTGGACGGGTTGACGCTGGTTCTGACGATTGACGAGGTGATCCAGAACATCGCGGAACGCGAACTGGAGGAGGCCTATCGGAAGTGGCATGCCAGAGGGGCAACCATCGTGGTGTTGGACCCGCAGACCGGCGACATTCTCGCCTTAGCGAATCGTCCCACGTACAACCCCAATCAGCCCAACGTTTCCTCGGAAGACTTTCGCAGGAACCGGGCGATTACGGATTTGTTTGAACCGGGATCGGTTTTCAAAATCGTGACGGCGGCCGCCGCGCTCGAAGAGGGAGTTTTCGACGAGGACGACAAGATTTTCTGCGAGAACGGCGCGTACCATATCTCCAATCACATCCTTCACGACGTCCATCCGTACGGGACCCTGACCTTCCGCGAAGTCATCGAGAAATCGAGCAATATCGGCACCGTCAAGGTGGCCAAACAGCTTGGCCCGAAGCGCCTCTACCAATACATCTGCGCCTTCGGCTTCGGACGGAAAACCGGCATTGACCTTCCCGGTGAAATTCCCGGAATGGTACATCCTCCCGAGAAGTGGTGGTCCACCAGTATTGCCAATATCCCCATTGGACAGGGGATCGGCATCACGGTGATACAGCTGGCTTCGGCGATGGGGGCGATTGCCAATGGGGGGCGCTGGGTTAAACCTCATGTCTTGAAAGAAGTTTTGAATTCCGACGGAAGCGTGGTAAAATCGTATCGGTCGGTACCGGAGCGGATTGTCCTTCGGGAAAAGAATGCGGCGCGGCTCCGGGAAATCCTTTCTGGCGTCGTAGGGCGGGGGACCGGAAAGCTGGCCAAGCTGAAGGGATATTGCGCGGGCGGAAAGACCGGGACCTCGCAGAAACTCGATGCCAATGGGCGTTATTCAAGCTCGGCTCATATCGCATCTTTCGTCGGTTTTGCTCCTGTCCAGAATCCCCGGATCGTCGTTGCGGTCATGGTCGATGAGCCGCATCCCGCGTATTACGGAGGGGTCGTCGCAGCGCCCGTGTTTAAGGAGGTTTCAGAACAGGTTCTCCGATATCTGGAAGTCCCTGCGGAGGAGGAAAGAGGAACCCAGATGGTTCTTGGCCTTGATGAACACAAGAGGCCTTTATGAGGACGCTTGGCATGCTTCTGCGGGGTATGGGAGTTTCCATCGCCCCGAAGGCCCTCACTTTCTCCGTCAGCGGCATTGCCTGCGATTCCAAACAGGTCCGGCCCGGCCATCTATTCGTAGCCATCAAGGGAAGTGCGCAGGACGGCGCCTCCTACATCCCTGAGGCCCTGGCGCGGGGCGCCATCGCCGTCGTGACAGAACGCGATTTCCCTTCGGATGCCAAGACCGTCAAAATTCTTGTCAAAGATGCGAGGCAGACCCTTGCGGTTTTGTGCGATCGTTATTACGGAAGCCCCAGCAGCGCACTCCGCGTCATCGGCATTACCGGCACTAATGGCAAAACAACCACTTCCTATTTGATAGCCTCGATATTGAAAGAAGCAGGGCATCGGGTCGGCATCATCGGGACCATTGGGCATCAAGTGGGGGACCGGCTGATTCCGACCCAAAATACCACGCCGGGGCTTCATGAACTTCAGGCCCTCCTGGCACAAATGGTGCAGGCCAGGGCCGATTATGCGGCCGTGGAAGTTTCCAGCCATGCCCTGGACCAAAGACGGGTGGAAGGGATTCGTTTCAGGGCTGCCGTTTTCACCAATCTTACCCAGGACCACCTGGATTATCACCGAACCAAGGACGCCTATTTTCGGGCCAAGCGGCGCCTTTTTGAATCGTTGGAGAAAGGGGCGACGGCTGTCTTGAATGCCGATGACCCTTACAGCGATGACATTGCCAAGGCGACTCAGGCGACCTCTCTCACGTATGGGCTTCGCAACAAGGCCGATATTTTCACGGCTCCCGATTCGATTCAAATGTCTTTGGGAGGCCTTTCGTTTGAAGCCGTAACACCTCAAGGCCTCCTGAGCATTCGTTCCTCCCTGATTGGGCTTCATAATGTCTACAATCTTCTGGCGGCCATCGGGATCGGCATTTCCGAAGGAATCGCTTCCACCGTTATTCAGGAAGGGCTCTTCAGGCTCAAAGAGGTGCCGGGTCGGCTCGAAAAGATTGATGCGGGGCAGCCCTTTCATGTGTTTGTTGACTTTGCACATACGGAGGATGCGTTGCGCGCGACCCTCTCTTCGCTTCGGAAGCTCGCCTCGGGCCGGATTCTCGTTGTGTTCGGCTGCGGCGGCGACCGGGACCGGTCAAAACGTCCCAAAATGGCTGAGGCGGTGGCCTCGTTTTCCCATTGGGCGGTGGTCACCTCCGACAATCCCAGAAGCGAAAATCCCCAGGCCATTTTAAAGGAAGTGGAGGTGGGTTTCCCGGCGTCCTTTTCCTATTGTTTGGAAGAGGACCGCGCCCGCGCGATTGAGAAAGCCCTCCTTGCGGCTGAGCCGGGGGATATTGTCTTGGTCGCAGGGAAAGGGCACGAGGCCTATCAGGTTTTCAAAAACCACACCGTTCCGTTCGATGACCGAAAGATCGTTTATGAAATCCTTTCACGTTCACGATATTCTGAAAGCCACGGGAGGACGATGTCTTCGGGAAGGTGCTGAGCGCGCCTTTGGGGACGTTTCCATCGACAGCCGCACACTTCAAAAAGGACAGTTATTTGTCGCTCTCCCCGGGAAACGCTTTGACGGGCATGACTTTGTGGAGGAAGCGGTTCGCCGGGGTGCGGCAGGGATTCTGGCTTCGAGGGAAATAGCGCCGCTTCCGCCCGGCATCACGGTCATCCGCGTCGGGGACACGCTGGCGTCTCTGGGTGCGCTTGCCGCACACCTCCGCAGGCAATTTTCTCTCCCGGTGATCGCCGTGACCGGTTCCAACGGGAAAACCACGACGAAGGAGATGATTGCCCATCTCCTTTCCGGAAAAGGGCCTGTTCTCAAAAACGAGGGAACAAAGAATAACCAAGTCGGCGTTCCGATAACGCTCTTTCAGCTCGCCCCGCATCATCAGTTTGCGGTGCTTGAGATGGGGATGAGCGAACGGGGGGAAATCGGGTCGCTTTCGAGGATGGCCCGTCCCACTGCGGCTGTGATTACCAATATCGGCCCTGCCCATCTGGCGCATCTGGGCGGTCTCGAAACGGTATTTTCCTGCAAAATGGAAATTCTGGAAGGCCTTGCCGCGGGAGGATCATTGGTTTTGAACGGTGAAGATCCTTATCTTCAAAAAGTAAGTTCTTCCCGCCATCCGATTGTCTTTTTCGGCCGGGGCGGGACATTCAGCGCGACGGAGATTGTGGAAGGAAAAGAAGCAACAACATTCCGGCTGAACGGAGGGCCAAAAACAGCCATTCCGCTTCTCGGAGGCCACCCTATCGAAAACGCGCTGGCAGCGATTGCGGCGGCGAGTTTGTATGGGATAGAACCTGCCGTTTCCCTTGAGCGGCTCAAAAGTTTTAAGGCCCTTCCGGGTCGGATGAGTCCCGAAAAATCCGAGGGATCGATTTCGTCGATGATACGTATAACGCCAATCCCGCGTCTACGCGGCGGGCGCTCGAAACTTTTGCAAAACTACCGACGCAGGGAAAGCGCTTCTTTGTGCTGGGGGACATGCTGGAATTGGGAGAAGAGGGTTCGGCGTTCCACGCGGCGATCGGCGAGCTGGTCGTATCCTTAGGGATTGACGGCTTTGTTGCGCTAGGACCCCTCTCACACCAGGCCTATGCGCGAGCCTGCGCCTGCGGCATGAACGGGATGCAAGGGGCGGCTGCGGAGAGTATAGAAGCGGCAGCCGAGTGGCTTGCCCAACGGGCGAGGCCGGGGGACCGCATCCTGGTGAAAGGGTCGCGGGGGATGCACACAGAAGACGTCATCGGGAAATTCGAAGCCCTTGCGGCGCCGCATTCACATTAGGAGGGAATTTTGCTTTACCATCTTCTTTATCCGCTCAAGGCGTTTTTCTTCGGCTTCAATGTGTTCCGATACATCACCTTCCGAGCGGCGTTTGCCAGCGTCACGGCCTTTTTGCTGTGTGTTTTGATCGGGCCGGTCATCTTTCGGAAGATCAAAGAACTCCGCGTCAGCGAAAACGGTGTCCGCGACCACGCCCCCTCCCTGGACGAGCTTCATCGACGCAAGAAAGGGACACCCACGATGGGAGGGCTGGCGCTCCTCCTGGCCCTGTTGAGCGCGACGGGTCTCTGGGCAGACCACACCAATACGTATATCCTTCTTCTCCAGACGACCACGATTTGGCTGGGTCTTGTCGGATTTCTGGATGACACCCTGAAATTCGTGATGCGAAACTCCAAGGGACTTGCCGGCTCGGCGAAATTTCTCGGACAAATCATCGGCGGAAGCGCTATTGCCCTTTTCCTCTATATGATGCCGGGATGGGAGACGAGCTTGACCGTTCCCTTCCTGAAAAATGTCGCGGTGGATCTCGGCATTTTCTATATCCCGTTTGTCGTGTTGGTCATCGTCGCCTCGTCCAATGCCGTGAATCTTACGGACGGTTTGGACGGTCTGGCGGTCGGCTGCGTCATCATGGTAGCGATCGCCTACAGCATTCTGGCTTATGTCACGGGCCATGTGAACTTCAGCCACTATCTAAGCATCCCCTATGTGGCCGGAAGCGGGGAAGTGGCGGTCTTTTGTGCGGCATTGGTCGGCGCCGGTTTGGGATTTTTGTGGTTCAACTGCCACCCTGCAGAGATTTTCATGGGCGATACCGGTTCGCTCTCTCTGGGAGGCGCGTTGGGAGTGGTGGCAGTACTGATTCACAAGGAATTGGTTCTTCTCATCGCAGGCGGGATTTTTGTCGCCGAAGCCCTCAGCGTCATCCTTCAGGTTCTTTCCTATCGTCTCACGCGAAAACGGATTTTTCTCATGTCGCCGCTCCATCACCACTTTGAGTTGAAGGGATGGGACGAAACGAAAGTGACAGTCCGATTTTGGATCGTCGGCGCAATTCTCGTTTTCTTGAGTCTTGCGACGTTGAAACTGCGGTAGCGCACTCGCGGAGCCAACAATGATTACGGGAGTGGAAAATAAAAAAGCGACCGTCATCGGGCTTGGAAAAAGCGGACTTGCCTCTGTGCGGCTTCTTTTGGCAAAAGGGGCTTCGGTCTCGGTTTCCGAAGCGAAGGAGGATCCTGCGCTCATTCGCCTGGCCAACGCCCTCGAGCAGGAAGGGGCCCTGGTAGAGCTCGGAGGACACACCCGACGGTGGATTGAAGGAAGGGATCTGATCGTGACCAGTCCCGGTGTTCCCCCTCAGAGTCTTCCGCTTCGTTGGGCCGGGGAGGCGAAAATTCCCATCTTAAGCGAGATTGAATTGGGCTTTTTGTATTGTCCGGGGCGGATCGTTGCAGTGACCGGCACTAACGGCAAATCGACGACGACCGCGCTCCTTGGGGAAATACTGCAGAAGGGAGGAAAACGCTGTTTCATCTGCGGGAATATCGGGACCCCGTTCTGCGAAATTGTTCCCAAGATGACGGAAGAGCATTGGGCCGTTGTGGAAGTGAGTTCCTTTCAGCTCGAGCACTGCCACGCGTTCAAGCCCCGCATTGCGATGGTGCTGAATATTGCTCCGAACCATCTGGACCGGCATCCCTCTTTTGAAGCATACCAATCGGCGAAGCGGCGGATCGCCCAAGCGCAATCCGAAGACGATGCCTTAATCCTGAATGCGGAGGATCCCCATGCCCGGACGCTTGGCGAGG
>JBDRBD010000055.1:0-4470 GCA_043823025.1 Candidatus Omnitrophota bacterium
GAAGAGAGGTCGCCCAGCTTCAGGATCAAAGAGCCCTTTAGATCAGGAGAAGCCAAAATGGCCTTCTTCGCCTTTTCAAGTACTTCCTGTTCCTGCTTTTTGTCGGCCCAATGGGAAAAGGGGTAGTTCATTAAATTTCTCGCCAGCCGTACGCGGCTGGAGAGGACAATCTCGGAATGGGGCCCCTTCCCCCTTAACCATTCACTGGTTTGACGCAGAAAGTCATCGATTTTCATGGCTGTTGCTCAGTCTCGCCCTTCGGGGGCTTCTTTTCAAATGCACGAATCTTATCCCGCAGCTTCGCCGCCTCTTCAAAGGCCTCTTCCTGAATCGCCTTTCGGAGCTTCTCCTGGAGAATTTCAAGTTCGCTCTTTGGTCTTTCTTTCGCCGGAGCCCGCGGCGGCGTTTGCGGCGCCGCTTGCGCCGCAGGTGGGGCGGAAGCGGGCCGAACCCTCTTCCCCTTCGGGGTCTTACCGATATGCTGCCCTGAATCCTGGATCCGCTTCAAAAGAGTTGTCAGGCTTTTCCGGAACGCCTCATAACAGTTGCTGCAGCCGAGCCGTCCAATCCGCTTGAAATCATCGTACGTCATGCCGCAATTGGAGCAAACAATCTGGGCTTCGGCTTCCTCCCCGAGCTGAGCCCCTAAATCGGCCAGCCCTGCCAGGAGATCCGAAAGCCCGAAATGCTGTTCCATGGAGGCCGATTTTTTCCGGGCGCACCCTTCGCAGAGGTGCAGTTCCGTCATTTCCTCATCCACGATTTCCGTCAAATGCACGGTTGCTTGATTGGTTTTGCAAATATCACACAGCATGTTGAACCCCGGCTCTAAAGCAAAGTTCTGTTATTTGAAATTTGATATTTGTCATTTTCTTTACAGCCGATACCGCACCCCGTCCGTCCGCGTCAGCTTCCGGAACTCCCGGGTGACCCGCAGCGTCATCGGGCCCGGCTTCCCGTCTCCAATGACCCGTCCGTCCACTTTCACCACCGGAATGACCTCGGCGGCCGTCCCTGTCAGAAAACATTCATCGGCATTAAAAACATTATGGCGGGTGGTAATCTCTTCGCGAACCGGGATTTTTTCCCGCCGCGCAATCGTCATCACCGCCGTCCGCGTGATCCCCTTGAGCGCCCCGACGTAGGTCGGCGGCGTCAGAAGTTCTCCGTGCTTCACGATGAAAATATTGTCGCCGGTGCACTCCGCCACATATCCCATCTGGTTCAGCATGATGGCTTCTTCCTTGCCCGCCTGGACCGCTTCGATCTTCGCAAGGACATTGTTCAGATAATTCAGCGATTTGATCTGGGGATCGACGGCCGCAGGGGAGTTCCGCTGGGTCGGCACCGTGATGATTTCCAGTCCTTCACGATAGAGCTTCTTCGGATAAAAGGCAATGTGATCCGTAATGATGATGAGGGTCGGGCGAATGCATTTCCTTGGATCCAGCCCCAAATCCCCTTCGCCGCGGGTGGCCACAAGCCGAATATAGGCATCCTTCAGGCGATTCGTCTTCAAGGTCTCAATGATGGCTTCGGTCAGCTGCTGCCGCGTGAGCAGCACTTTCAGCATGAGGGTCTTTGCCGACTCGTAGAACCGGTCAAGATGTTCTTTCAGTTTGAAGACGAGCCCGTCATAGGAACGGATTCCCTCGAATATGCCGTCTCCATAGAGAAGACCGTGGTCAAACACAGAAATCTTTGCGTTCTCTTTCTCGATGAACTTTCCGTTCACATACACTTTCAAATGATTATTTTTCATGTTCTCTCCTCGAGTTGTCCGTCGCGAATTCTGAAAATCTGCGAGGCAATCTGGGCCACTTCCTCCGCATGGGTGACAATTAAAAAGGTTGTCTTTTCCGTCTCATTGAGCGACATGATTAAATGAAGTATTCCCTTTCCCGCCTCTGAATCGAGATTCCCGGTCGGTTCATCACAAAAGACAATCTCCGGCCGGTTAACCAGAGCCCGCGCAATCGCCACGCGCTGCTGCTCTCCTCCGGAAAGGGCGTTCGGGCGATGGTGCAAACGCTCCCCGAGCCCCAGCTTTTCCAGAAGTGCTTCCGCCTCCTTTTTCAAGTGCACCCTCGGTTCCTTCGGCCTCCGAATCATTGCCGGAAGCATGACATTTTCGAGCGCCGAGAGCTCCGGCAAAAGATGATAAAACTGAAATACAAATCCAATCCGTTCATTCCGGAAACGGGCCTGTTTGGCCTCCGGGAAGCGGTAAAAATCTTCTCCCTCGTAAAGGACGCTTCCTTCCGAAGGCCGCTTCAGTCCCCCCAGAATGTGAAGGAGCGTCGATTTGCCGGCACCGGAGGCCCCCCAGACGACGACCCTTTGTCCCCGCGGAATCTGCAGGTCAATTCCCCGGAGAACGTGCAATTCCTCACCGGCGTGCTGAAAGCGCTGATGAAGACCTTTCGCCTCCACGAGCACATCCGGCGCAACTTTGGTCTCACTTTTCCTGAAGGGTTTCAAGAGCGTCTCGAACATTTTATTCATACCGGAGCGCGTCAACAGGATCCATCCGTGACGCGCGCCACGCCGGATAAAGAGTGGCCAGCCAGCTGAGCGCCATCGCGGCAACGATGATGACAAAGGAATCGCCCCACTGGATTTCGACCGGCAGCCGGTCGAGATAGTAAATATCCTGCGGCAGCCGGATGAATGGATACCGTTTGAGGAACATGCAGAGGCCGAACCCCCCGGCCGCTCCAAGAGCCGTTCCCGCCAGCCCGATCATAAAACCCTGCAGTGAAAAAATAGCTTGTACCGAACGATTGGAGCTCCCGATGGCTTTCAAAATCCCGATATCCTTGGTCTTTTCCATAACGGTCATGATGAGAGAGCTGGCGATATTAAAACAGGCGACGCAGACGATGAGAAACAAGATGACAAACATCGCCGCCTTCTCCAACGCCAGCGCCCCGAAGAGATTCCGGTTCTGCTCAACCCAGGTCACGACCCTGTAGGAGGACCCCAACAGGTCCCTGATTTTTTCTTTGACACGGCCCGCCTCATCCATCTCCCGAAGCCGGGCGTTCACTCCGCCTACCGTGTCCTTCATTTCAAAGAGATACTGCGCCGCCGGCAAAGAAACAAGCACAAGGTTCATATCATAATCATACATGCCGGAATGAAAAATGCCGGCGAGACGAAAGACTTCCCCCTTCGTCCGGCCCGCCGAGATGACCCGAAGTTCATCTCCTGCTTCGAGGCGGAATTTGCGTGCCAGTTCACTTCCCAAAAGAATCTCCCGGTCCTTGAGGTCAAACGA
Organism: Candidatus Omnitrophota bacterium; assembly: GCA_043823025.1. Taxonomy (GTDB): domain Bacteria; phylum Omnitrophota; class Gorgyraeia; order JACQQV01; family JACQQV01; genus JBDRBD01. The sequence continues at coordinate 3,281 of JBDRBD010000055.1, forward strand.
CCCTTCCACGAGATACCTGTCAATGCGCGTGACCGTAGGTTCGCGCTTCGGATCGATCCCGCGCAACAGCGCCCCCTGGACAAAATCTTCAACTTTCAGCATGACCTGGCCGTGGATGTACGGGGTGGTTCCGGTAATTTCTCCGATCGAACCGAGCTTCTCCATCACTGCTTCCGGATTCGTCATGCCGCCGAGGTCTTCAATATACAAATGGGCATTCGCCGCGGTAATCTTTTCTTTGAGGTCGGAATCAAATCCGCTCATCACCGCGATGACGACGATGAGTGCGGTGACCCCGAGGGCAACCCCCAGCACGGAAATCACCGTGGTCATGGAAAGAAACGAGTATTTCCGCTGGTGTAACAGGTATCGTATGCTGATAAACAACTCATGCCGCATTGAACACCTTGTGAACTAACTTCTTAATGACAAATGACAAAATTCAAATGTCAAAATAATTTCAATCCTTCGACAAGCTCAGGATTGATGGTGAGTCGTTCGACTTCGCTCACGATGCTTCGAACGATGCTGAGCAATGTCGAAGCACAAGGGAGCGATAACGACCGCGTCGAACCATCAAATAACAAATGTCAAATACCAAAATCAAGGTTTTGTTTTTAAAATTTGATATTTGTTATTGGTGTTTCTCCGGTTTGAGCTGCGGAAAAAGAATCACTTCCCGGATGGAACTCTGGTTCGCAAAAAGCATTGTCAGACGGTCCATCCCGACGCCGAGTCCCGCGGCGGGAGGCATCCCGTATTCAAGCGCTCTCACGAAATCTTCATCCATCTTGGAACCGGCCGCCGCACCGTCGAACTGCGCTTCAAAGCGCTTCCTCTGCTCGACCGGATCGTTCAATTCCGAATAGGCATTGGCGACCTCGAGCCCGCCGATGAAAAGCTCAAACCGTTCGCAAAGACCGGGGCGGTCTGGATGGCTCTTGGCCAGAGGGCACATCTCCTTGAAATAATCCACCACAAAAAGCGGTTTTCCTTTCGAACCCACTTCCAAAAGCTCTTCGGTGAGCTTCACGATCTGGGAACGGGAGATTTTCCCCTGCACATTCAATCCGGCCCCTTTCGCCAGACCCTTCTTCTGGAGCTTCTCCGCCCACACTTCCACCGGGTCCTCCGGCTCAATCCCGATACGCTCTTTCATCAGGAGGGCAAATGAGACGCGCTCCCAGGGC
>JBDRBD010000056.1:0-2336 GCA_043823025.1 Candidatus Omnitrophota bacterium
GGCGTTTCATCCAGATGTTCAGCAATGTCGTCCTCGGCGTCGAAAAATCGGTTTTTGAAGAGGTCTTGCAGAAGAAGAAAAAGGCAAGAGGGCTTACCTTTGATATCGAGTTAACCCCGTCGGATCTCCGCGACCTCATCCGGCAATATAAAGAAACGCTGCGCTCACACGGCGGGGAACTACCGCAGGATGCCCAGAAGCAGCTCGAAATGGCGGTGAATGCCGTTTTTTTGTCCTGGAATACCGACAGGGCCATTTTTTACCGAAAGCAGTACAACATCTCCCACAAGCTCGGCACCGCCGTCAATGTGCAGGTGATGGTTTTCGGGAATATGGGAGCTACTTCCGGGACGGGCGTCGGTTTCACCCGGGATCCTTCAACCGGCGAAAAAACATTTTTCGGTGAATACCTCACCAACGCCCAGGGGGAGGACGTTGTTGCCGGAATCCGGACGCCGAAACCGATCAGCCGCTTAAAAGAAGAAATGCCCGCTGTTTATAAGGAGCTGGTGGGCATCACCCGGCGCCTCGAGCGGCACTACCGGGATGTCCAGGATTTCGAATTCACCATCCAGCAGGGCAAACTTTACATGCTTCAGACGCGCAGCGGCAAGCGGACAGGCCCTGCGGCCGTCAAAATCGCGGTCGATATGGTTGCGGAAAAACTGATTACTCCTGAAGAGGCGGTTCTTCGGGTGGAGCCGGATCAACTGAATCAGCTGCTTCATCCGAGGATCAATCCCAAGGAAAAAACGAAACCGATTGCGAAAGGTTTAAACGCCTCGCCGGGTGCCGCCGTAGGAAAGGTGGTATTTCATGCGGACGAGGCCGCGGAGATGGGCAAGCGCGGGGAGCGCGTTGTGTTGGTCCGGCAGGAGACGTCTCCCGATGATATCCACGGAATTTCCGCCGCCCAAGGAATTCTGACGGCAACGGGAGGCGCTACCTCCCATGCGGTCGTTGTGTCGCGCCAGATGGGGAAACCCTGCGTTGCCGGCTGCTCCGCCATCGCGATTGATGACGAAAAAGAAGTGTTTATGGTTAACGGCACCGTCGTCAAAAAAGGAGACATGATTGCGATTGACGGGACCACCGGGGAAGTGATGCTGGGCGACGTTCCAACGATTCAGCCGGATATCCAGGAGATGGAGAAGGGCGAATACGGGAAATTAATGCGCTGGGCGGACCGTTACCGGCGTTTGGGCGTCCGGGCCAATGCGGATATCCCTAAAGATGCGATTGCGGCGCGCGCCAATGGGGCCGAAGGGATCGGACTTTGCCGGACCGAACACATGTTCTTTGCCAAGGATCGCCTGCCCATCATGCAGGAGATGATCCTGGCCAATACGCCGGAGGACCGGAAGCGCGCCCTGGACAAGCTCGCCCCGATGCAAAAAGAGGATTTCAAGGGATTGTTCAGGACCATGAAGGGGTATGCGGTGACCATCCGCCTTCTCGATCCTCCGCTTCATGAGTTTCTGCCAAAACCCGAGGAGCTGACGGAGGAGATACGGGACCTTCGCGCCTCACAGAAGAATCCGGCCCTTCTGAAACAGAAGGAAGCGCTTTTGGTCCAGGTGGCACAGCTTCATGAATTTAATCCGATGCTGGGGCTTCGCGGATGCCGCCTCGGGATCTCCATGCCGGAAATCACCCGCATGCAGGCCCGGGCGATTTTGGAAGCTTCCTGTGAGCTTTCAAAAGAAAAGATCCGCGTGCGCCCGGAAATCATGGTTCCGCTGGTCGGAAAACTTGAAGAGCTGCAGCATCAGAAGAGAATCATTCTTGAGGTCGCCGAAGAGGTTTTCAGGGCGCAGGGAATCCGGGTTCCCTTCCTGGTCGGCACCATGATCGAAGTCCCGCGCGCGGCGTTAACCGCGGATGAAATTGCGAAGGAAGCAGACTTCTTCAGCTTCGGGACAAACGATTTGACCCAGATGGGTCTCGGATTTTCACGCGACGACACCGGAAAATTTTTCCCCACCTATCTGGAGCAGGGAATCTACGATTTTGACCCGTTCATCACCATTGACCAGGAGGGCGTGGGGCAGCTCATTCGCCTCGGCACGGAGAAGGGAAGGAAGACGAAACCGAATTTAAAAGTCGGCATTTGCGGGGAACATGGCGGGGATCCAAAGAGTGTTTATTTCTGCCATTCGGTGGGGCTTGACTATGTCAGCTGTTCGCCTTATCGCATTCCCATTGCCCGGCTTGCCGCAGCCCAGGCCGCTTTAAGAGAGAAAAGAGGAGCAGGAGCAAATGGCAGAAGACGGAAGACTTCAAAAGTAAGGAAGTCTTAGGTCTTTTGTTTTTGGTCTATCATTTTAATGGATCCG
>JBDRBD010000057.1:0-2446 GCA_043823025.1 Candidatus Omnitrophota bacterium
ATTCCTTTGACGAACTTATTGAGCGCTTGGATGTCGGAAAGATCCTGCTCCCTTCCCGCTATTTCTTTCAAACGGATCAAATCATCAACCGCCACGACCGACAATTTGACGCCTTTGGAGTCCATGGTGGCCCGGCGAGCATACATTTCTTCGAAGTCGAAGGGATTATTGGTCATAACGTCTATCAGTACAAAGGGATTATCCGGATGAATGAAAGAGAATACCTTCATGTTCTTCTCTTCCTGCCATTCTTTTCTTTTTTGGGGATCGGCTAATCCCTCCGGCTTTACTGGCACTTTCGGGATAAAACCCAGGTCTTTCACCGCTTCAATGAATTTCAGGACATTGGCTTTATCCATGGCAATAGCTATATCGATGTCGCCGGTAGCCCTTTCAATGCCCCAAAGATTAACCGCCACCCCGCCGATAAGAAGATAATTAACTTTCTTCTCTTGGAGTTTTCGGAAAACATCCTCATAATAAAGATGTTCCCCTTTTTTCCATTTCCAGGCCATTTGATATTGCTCCTCAATTAATTATAACATACCTGGGACAGGCCGGAAATGGCCGGAGCTGTACCCACAAAATTATGTTAAAATTAGGCCGATGAAAACGATAAGGATCAATAAAGCCCGCAAACTCCAGGGCGAGGCCCACATTCCCGGCGACAAGTCCATCTCCCACCGGGCGGCGATGCTGGGCGCTATTGCCGACGGGGAAACCACGATTAATAATTTCTTGCCTAGTGCTGACTGTCTGGCTACCGTGGATTGTTTTAAAAAAATGGGGATTGAAATAGAAATGTCCAATGTCCAATTACCAATGTCCAATGAATGTAGGGTTATTATAAAGGGAAAAGGATTGAAGGGATTGTCAAAGCCGGATGGGCCGCTCGATGTAGGAAATTCCGGGACCACCATTCGCCTGATTTCGGGAATATTGGCAGGGCAATCATTTGAAACGACCGTCTCTGGAGACGCTTCTATTCAAAAAAGGCCGATGAAAAGGATCGCGGAGCCGTTGAGAAGAATGGGTGTAAGGGTTACGGGAAAAGGGAAGGGGGATGAGATATGTCCGCCGCTTAATATCAGCGGAGGGAAACTGCGGCCGATAGAATACAAACTGCCGATGGCCTCCGCGCAGGTGAAATCCTGCGTGCTCCTGGCCGGGCTTTACGCCGAAGGGGAAACCTGCGTGATCGAGCCCGCTCCCTCCCGTGACCACACCGAAAGGATGCTCTCCTATCTGGGAGTTAAATTTGCCAAATTAGGGAATAAGATTTCGGTCTGCGGGCCGGCATCCTTTGAAGGGCGCACGATCGATGTGCCGGGAGACGTTTCCTCCGCGGCGTTCTTAATAGTGGCTGGACTTTTGGTGCCGAATTCCGATCTTTTGCTTCGCAATGTCGGCGTCAATCCCACGCGGACAGGCATACTTGAAGTTCTGCATAGAATGGGAGCAGTGGTGGAGGTTTTGGATGAGGAGATAATTTCGGGGGAGCCGAGGGCGAATATTAGGGTCAAGGGTCAAGGATCAGGGGTCAAGGGGATGGAAATTGGCGGTGAATTGATCCCCAAGGTTATAGATGAGATCCCGATCATCGCGGTTCTGGCAACTCAAGCGGAAGGGAAAACCGTTATAAGGGATGCTAAAGAACTGCGGGTCAAGGAATCCGACCGAATAAAGACCATTTCCACTGAATTAAAGAAAATGGGCGCTAAGATCGAGGAAAAAGACGACGGCATGGTCATTTCCGGGCCGACTAAACTAAAAGGCGCCAAGGTCCAAAGCTACGGCGATCACCGGGTGGCGATGTCTTTGGCGGTAGCGGGCTTGATCGCTGATGGTGAAACTGTTATTGAAGATACGGATTGCATCGAGACCTCTTTCCCGGGATTTGAGAACTTGCTCCTACAGCTTGCCCAAAAATAAACGCCAGCTCAATGTGTTTCCGTTCCCGTTATCCACATCCAGATACGTTGCCAGGTCATCGCCTAAGCGGAAAGTGAAACCTACTCTATTGGTTTTACCGGCCCTGGCCAATCTAAAGAGAACGCTGTTCCAGGTTACAGCCTCGAGCCTCGGATTGCGCTTCCCTTTCTCAACTACGATCCGGCCGTGTTTGAATGCCTCGATGGCATCTTGCAATATTTCCAGGTTGCGAGGATGCGCCAACCCATTACAGGCGCCGAAGCGAACCTCCTGCATCTTCCAAAATTCACGGGGCAGATCCTTTGGGGTGACCATTCCATTCAGCGGGCGGGAGACTTCAAAATTCTGCCGTCTGGGGATCCGGTTTTCACCCATTTTTAATGTTCGAAAACTGCGCATTACGGCGTGAACCGTTGCTCCATTTGACATGATTTTACCTCCGGGTTTTACTCTTGTCCCACAACAATATAACGACGCGCGTGGGGAGGAAGCGCTCCATCTATCATGGTCGTTA
>JBDRBD010000058.1:0-3999 GCA_043823025.1 Candidatus Omnitrophota bacterium
AGTAAGCCCATCGGGGATTGAAATTTCCTGAAAACAATGACCCAGAATGGTCCGTGTTCCGTCCTTCACCTTCACTTCGGCCATGATCAAAGAACGGTTTCCGACGCACAGAGCCGCAAAAGGACCCGGCTTCTCTGATACCCCGATGGCATAACTGACGTAAGAAAGGGCTTGCTTCCCGTGAAATGTTGTGCTCGTTGGCAGTTTGATTGAAGGTGGTTTCATCATTTAGATCATATGGCGTAATAAGTTAGCAAAACTATCCGTCGTTGTCAACCCTCTCACCCGAAAAACGAGACGGCTCCTGCCGTTTCACTTTTCGAGACTGAGCCGAAGGACATATTGTTCCCCGTCTTGTTCAAGAACAACCGTTTCAGAAGTGATTTCTTTGATGTAATAGCCGCCGATGGCGTCGTGAACGGTGAGCACCACGCCATTGATGACCACCAGCGGCTCCGCCTCATCCCAGGTGATCCCCGTAAGAGAAAGACCTGAGATATGGCTCATCTCTTTTTCCTCGCCGGGCTTCAGAAAAGGATTCCGCCCCCATTTTACCGCCGCTTTCTCCTCCTGAAGCTTCCGAAGTTCTCCTCGGGGGTGCACTTTGACCTCTGACAGAGCGGCGCTTTTTTCTTTTTTGGGAGGCGATGGCGGAACTATCCCTTTCTTCCGCTTCGGCAGCGCCCGGGACCAGACGCCGACGATCAGGATGGAAAGAACCAGAAGTGCAATGATTTTTTTCTTATCCTGCTCTTTAATCTGCACGCGCTTCCTTCTCCTCCTGCTCCAGATAGAACATAATCACAAGACGCATTTCAACCTTCGGGTAGATGGCCCGAAGACTTTCCATCCGAACTTCCTCCACCGACATCAGGTAAGGGAAATTCCGGAGACTGCCCAGAAATTGTCCCATGTTGGTGTAATGGCCCGTCACCTGCAAACGGACCGGAAGCGTATCCAGCGCAAGGGCCGGCGTCAGATCATAAGGAGCCAGATCCGGCCGCAATTCGGGCTTCAAAGCGAGGAGATCGAGACGATGCTTCTCTGCCGTATTTCGCAGCTGTTCCAAGGTGCGCGGGATTTCATTTCTCTTGAAAAGACGCCCCCGGAAAATTTTTTCCCTATGCAGCAGCGTCTCCGCTTCCCGCTTCACTTGGGAGACTTCTCCCAGCGCTTCCACATCTGAGATCTGAACCTGGAGGGCGTAAAGTTCCCTGCGGAACTCCTGAACTTTTCTGAGATTTGGCCGGAACCAAAATCCGTAGAGGAAAAGAAAGAAAAGGGTTAAACTCACCCCTCCGAGGAGGTAAAGATCCCTTCTTTCAATTCCCTTCCAAAACGCCTTCCAATTCCAATTCACAAGTCGCTTCAAACGGAACTCCTTCCCCCGCGGCGGAAATGACCCCTTCCGTCGCGATCAACGCGGTCTGATGAAAGAAAGGCGACGCTTCAAGTGCCTCCAAAAATTGGGCCAATGTTTCCTCGGCCGATTTCCCTGAACCCGCAACGATCCCTTGCATGCGGAAGTTGTGGCGCTTTCTTTTGTCGCCGGGTGAACGTTCCGCCGTCACCCACATTGTTTTGATCGAAATTTCCTTTGGAACGAGCCAGGAAAGTTCCTTCAGGACCCCCTCCCACAGCGGCTCACCCTTTGCAAAAACAGTGAAAAACTCTATCCTGCTTTCCGCGCGCTTCCTCTCATCCATCCAGTAGATGTGCGCCCTACGCTCGGACGCCACTTTCTCCCAACGCTGCTGCTGCGTGATGAGTTTTCGATGAAGCGCCATTTTTTGAATTGCAAAGATTGTGTGGAGCATGAGCGCCAGGAGTATTACCGAGACGATTCCCACCTTCGTGATCTGTTTTCGCAGAACGTCCCTCCGGGAGGAAAGCACCTTGGGCGGGAGGAAATTGATTTTGCTCTTACGGGGGAACGCGGAAGCAATCGCCACGGCAAGGCGCCGCTCCATCTCAGCCCTTGTCCGATCCCGGAAAAAGTCTTCCGAAAAATTGAACTGTTCGACAAAGAAAAGCGAATTGGGGACCAAACCCAGGTGCCTCTCGAGGAGACCTCCGAGGCCCTGGAGACCCGAGCTCCCCCCCGTCATCCAGATTTCCTCGATTTCACACCCGCAGGTATTTTCATAATACTGAAACAGCCGTTTCAGCTCTCCCACGAGCCTCTCAAGAGTGGGGCGCATAAGAATCCACAGCTTCTCGTGCGGAATTTCCGACTCCTCGCTCTCCGCGTCAGTCTTCTGAAGAATTCCATAAGCGCACTTGGCGCGCTCCGCCGCCTCCCGGTTCAGGGAAAACTTTTTCGGGCCCACCATGATTTCACAGGTCAAAGCGCGGGTTAATTCTTCTCCTCCGATCGGGATCTCGCGGGAAACTTCCAAAATCCCTTCGTGGAAAAGGCCGACATGGGCCGCGGAGGCCCCGAAGTCAATCAGGGCGCATTCCTTTTTCCTTTTTGGAGGCAATAGTTGGGCCACCGCGCTCACCGCCGGCACAATCGCTTCGATTTCAAACGGGTTTGCTTCATCCAAAAGCGCCAAGATCGAATCCACGACTTCCCGGTGGACAATTCCGACCAAAACATCCAGAAGCGTCTTGCCCTCTTTTTCAATCGTCTTCACCAGTTGAAAATGGAGGTAGACTTCCTGCATCGGGAACGGGATGTCTTCTTTAATCTGCCAGCGGAGGGCCGTCGCCACCTCCGAAAGCGGCATTTTCGGAAGGAGAATTCTTTTCAGAAGAACCTTCGGGCCGGAGACCGCCAGGCGGATGCGGCAGTTTTTATAAGAAGCACTTTTCTCAAGGATGGCGCGGAGATTCGCAGGGCTGTCAACTCCGTTCTCGAGGAAAAGACAGCTGTTCTGGACTCGCTTCAAAAGGACCCATTTGACGGCAGTCGTCCCGACATCAATCGCCAGGACATGGGACTCCTTTTTCCAAGGAAGCTTTTCGAGCCCCTCTTTCAAGAAAAGACCACACAAAATGTCGTTTAATTTTCTTTCCATGTGTTGTCCATCGGCGTTAGACTTCTCGAACTGAGATCAACGTGATAATCGCGCTGCACGGTCCGGCTCACGTCATGAACTGTCCCTGTTGCGACAAATCTGAAATCGCGATAACGGTTCCCAGTGAAACTAATTCGATCCGCTGTCACCAAATAACTAGCCGTAATGTTGTCTCCCACGTCAATCAAACCTTTCTCTACCCTCGGGCCCCACGGGGGGGGACCGGGAGGCGGCGGAACATCCGGATGCCAGTTCTCCGGCGGATCCGCATTCAGAAGGCGCCAGACTCCCTTCCGAAGAGCCAGCTGTGCTGCATAAAAGGCCTTCTCGTCATCCAAAAGACCTCCTGAATGGCGTCCCTGATGGATGGCCATCCATAGAAATGAGGCCGTGATTCCCAAAAGGGCCAGTAAGAGAATGAAGGTGATAATTAAGATGGCCCCTTTTTGATTCACAGCGGCAACGTCCCCTGGTTCCTCGGCCGTACGTAAAGACGCATCTTTACCTTCTCTGTCTTTTCGGCAACCGGCTGAAGCGTTTCCGCCACAGTCAAAATCAGCTCGAACATTCGATCTCCTGCTTTGCCTGTGTACCGAACCACCGCCCGATCCTCCCCATCAGGGGCACTGGGGGAAAGAACAGAACGCACCAAAATCTCTCCCGTCCCATAGACAAACCCTGTGACCGGCGCCAGCCGAAGTTGATACAGAGCCCTGCGCTCATAGGCATTGTTCAATACCGCGTCATCGGGGCTGTAAAGATAAAGGAGGTAATCTCGGCCGTCTTCAACGTCTTGGTATTGGATTGTTTGGTTAATGTGCTTATACTCGTCGATCGTTTCAATCGCTTCCCGCATCCTGCGCCCGGCTTTCTGAAGCCCTTGGGAAAGTTCCTCTCCGGCCGGAATCCTTGCCTGTTGCTTTTGCATCGCTTGGGATGCGATGAGAAAAACGGACACCGCCACCCCTGTCAGGAC
>JBDRBD010000059.1:0-2426 GCA_043823025.1 Candidatus Omnitrophota bacterium
AATCTTGAAATATCCGCCGCCGGCGAGCTTCTTGAATTTAACAAGGGCAAAATCGGGCTCTACGCCGGTTGTGTCGCAGTCCATCAAAAGTCCGATGGTTCCGGTCGGTGCAATGACCGTTGTCTGGGCATTTCGATAGCCGTATCGCTCTCCCAGCCGGAGCGCTTCATCCCAATCCTCGCGGGACGCTATCAGGAGGTCCTGAGGACAATAAGTAGGGTTAATCTGATAGGCCAGATCGCGGTGCATCCCGATGACTTTCAGCATCGGCTCGCAGTTCCTTTCGAATCCCGCAAAGGAACCCTTCTGGCTGGCGATTTCTGCGGAAACGCGGTAGGCATGTCCGCACAGGATGGCGGTGAGCGCTTCCGCAATCGACCGGGCGCGGTCGCTGTCATAAGAAATGCCGCTGACCATCAGCAATGTCCCCAAATTCGCGAACCCGAGCCCCAGGGAGCGGTAATCGTGGCTGTTCTGAGCAACCTTTTCGGTCGGGTACGACGCGAAATCCACGATGATTTCCTGGGCGATGGTGAAGACGCGGCAGGCGTGCCGGAAGCCCTCGATGTCGAAGGAGCCGTTCTCATTCAGGAACTTCATCAGGTTGATGGAGGCGAGGTTGCATGCTGAATCATTCAGGAACATATACTCACTACACGGATTGGAGGCGTAGATTCGGTCCGTGTTGGGCGCCTTGTGCCAGCGGTTGATCGAGGTGTCGTACTGGACACCGGGGTCGGCGCAGGACCAGGCCGCCTCGGCAATCTGACGCATCAGGTCGCGCGCCTCGAAGGCGTCGCAGATTTCGCCGGTGGTCCTGAAGCGGGTATGCCACTTTTTCCCCTCGAGGACCGCATGCATGAATTCGTCCGTCAGCCGGACAGAGTTATTCGAATTTTGACCCGAGATGGTTTTGTAGGCCTCCCCGTTAAAATCGGACGAATAGCCCTTCTCGATCAGGGTCCGTGCTTTCTTTTCCTCACGGGCTTTCCAATTGATGAAATCGACGATTTCAGGATGGTCCATGTCCAGGCAGACCATTTTCGCGGCGCGCCGCGTCGTCCCGCCCGACTTGGTGGCTCCGGCACCTTTGTCGAGGACTTCCAGGAAAGACATGAGGCCGGAGGAAGTTCCGCCGCCCGAAAGTTTCTCCTGTTTGCCGCGGAGTCTGGAGAAATTGGTTCCGGTTCCGCTCCCGAATTTGAAGAGCTTCGCTTCGTTTTTAGCGAGGGTGAAAATCGACATGAGGTCGTCGTGGACCGACTGGATGAAACAGGCAGAGCACTGCGGATGCTGATAAGAATCCTTAGTTTCCTCGACTCTCCCGGTCCTGGGATTCCAGTACCAGTTCCCGCCGCTTCCTGATATTTTGTATTCGTGCCACAATCCGCAGTTGAACCACACCGGCGAGTTGAAGGCACCCTTTTGGTGGAGGAGGAGATGGGTGAGTTCTGCCTCAAAGGTCTCGGCATCCTCCTTGCCCCGAAAATATCCGCCCTGTATTTCTCCGGAAAGACGAAGTGTATGGGCGACGCGGAAGATGAGCTGGCGCACGCTGGTTTCCCGCCCTGTTTGCGGGACCCCTGCCTTTCGGAAATATTTTGAAGCAGCGATGTCCGTTGCGAGTTGTGTCCAGAATTCGGGAACTTCCACCTCTTTCATTTGAAAGACGATGGAGCCATCCGGATTGGTAATCATGGAGGTCCGCTTGACGTAGGTGACTTCGTCAAGGGGATTGATTCCGAGCCGCGTGAAACGGCGGGGAATGGAGAGTCCGGCGGCAAGATCCTTTTTGAAATGTTTGATTCGATGAGAGCGAAGGGGGACCATCAGTCGCGGCTTTCCGATGAGACGATGGGGATGCACCGGCGATTTTTTGGACGAAGGCTTCTCCTTTAAAGCGAGTTTCTCAGACATACATGCCTCCTAGAACATACAAAAATTGCTTTGTTGATAAAAAAGTCGCTGGTTGTGTAATCGGTTTCAGAATGGCTGAGGTGGGCCGCTTTTCGGGGAGAAATTTCGTGCCATCGTACCTTCGTGCCGGCCACTTGAAAGGCCTCCTTAATCACTAGATCTTGTTACCCAGACCCTATTATAGCACAAAATGTAGTGTTGTCAAGGAAAATCTTCCACAAGTGCCCTAAGAGGGTCCCAACGAGGGTCTCGTCAAATGAAAATCATACCGCAAAGGAAATTTTTTCCCTCGCGGAAGCGAAGTGATTCTGAAATATCTTGGGGATGCCTTGGAAGGACAAACAGGTTGCATGAGGAAAGGCATTGCGCAGGGAAAGAAGGAACGATTTTTTATCCTTGTCGATCAGGCCGGAGAGGATTGCATCCCCGGAGCCGAGTAAAAGAATAATGAAGGCGAATCATCGCAACTGTTACACGCTTCTTTCCAAAATCACCTCGCATTTTTCAAA
>JBDRBD010000060.1:0-5917 GCA_043823025.1 Candidatus Omnitrophota bacterium
ACCAGGCACTTGCCTGCGAGTTCCTCAAGAAGCGGGGCCGCTTTTTGGAGAGGAAAGTTTATGACGTTCCCAAGAAAATCGATGAGGAGATTGCCTGCCTCAAATTAAAGAGTCTTGGGATCCGGATCGACCGATTGACCCAAAAACAAAAGCATTATCTGACGTCGTGGGAAGAGGGGACATAACGCTCAGCGTGCGCGCCACAGAGAGGCTATCCCCACCATTCCGTACAGAAGGTTTGTCGACCAGACGGCCGCCCCCGGCCAAAGAAGGCCCTGCACGCCCAGATTGTTCGTAATTACAAACGTCGTGTAAAAAGCAAAGCACAATACCGCGCTGAGCCCGATGCCGCGCAGCATTCCCGCCGCCCGTTTTTCCCGGAAGACAAACGGAAAACCAATCAAAATGGTAATCGGATTTGCCAAAGGAAAGGCGAGTTTTTTGTGGAACTCGACCTGGAGCCGGCGGATCACGGAAGGCGAAGCTCTTTTCTCCAGTTTTTTCAGATACGCCCGAAGCTCGGAAAGGCTCATCATCTCCCCCCGGGTTTTGGCTCTTAAAAAATCATCCGGCTTGACCGACGACGGAAACGGTTCCTCGACAAAGAATATCGGCTGCCCCGCTATTTTCCCATAGGCATCCAATCGGTATCGGCTTCCGTGAAGGAGTTTCCATCGGTTCTCTGTCCACCGCCCTTCCCGGGCCTGCACCTTGAAAATAGGAATGTGCCGCGCATTGTCTCGGATCACAACGAGATCGTGAAGAATTTTTCGCTGGGCGTCATAGGAGGCGGCGTAATATAAATCCCCTTCCTCTGAGAAGAGCGCGATGTTCTTCAGGATGTTTTCTTTCGGGGATGTTTTTTTGAATTCCAATTGCTCCTCTTTGATGAAACCGATCTTGGCCATGGACGCCGGAACCACCGTTTCGTTCACGATAAAAGACACAGCCCCGACGAGAATCCCCACGAAAAGAAAAGGGGTGATGATTCGGAAAAGACTCAAACCCCCGGCCCGCATGGCAGTGATCTCATGATGTTTATTTAGCACCCCGACGCTGTAAAGGCAGGAGACCAAGAGCGCCACGGGGCTTGTTTGTACAAAGGTGAAGGGGATGAAATGGAGATAGAAACTCAGGAGCAGGAGAATCGGGGGGCGGAGTTTTAAGATTTCATCCAGCCGGTTGAAGAGATCAATCACGATCACCATGGAGCTGAACGTCAGGATACAGACGATAAAAGGACCCAAGAAACTTCGGATGAGATGGCGGTCAATGATGTTCATGAATGACCCTCCAGCACCCGGATGCTCAGGGAGAAGCCGATGATGGCCAGAAGGATATTCGGAAACCACATGGCGAGCATGGGAGGGAGGACATTCCGGACGCTCAGCGCCTCCCCCAGCGCCATCAAGATCCAATAGACAAAAGCAATTGCGAGACAGATGGCGAAGTTGATTGATTTCTCAGAGCGCCCGGTCCGGATGGCCAGCGGCAGACCGATGAGAACAAAGACCAGGCTGGAAAACGCCATGGCAAGGCGCATGTGTATTTCGGTGACCAAGGGGGCAGCGTCGATTTTCTCATTTTGGTATCGTTCGATTTTCTCCAGGAGCTCCTTGAAGCTCATATCCTTGCCTTTCTTGGAAACGTCCTTTTGAAACACATTGGAGAGTCGGAGATTAATCCGGTACGTTTTGAAATTGAGCTTGTAGAAACTCTCGGGATTTTGCGGATTCGGCTCGTCGCTGGTCCCGTCCGTGAGCTTGAGCGTCACGATATTTTTATCGGGGGAGGTAATGATCTCTCCCCTTTTGGCGATGATGATGCGGGGAGGACGGTTTTCCTGAGGCTGGTAGATTCGAATGTTTTTCAAGACCCCTTTGTCAATATCGTAAATAAAAAGGATGTAATCGCCAAACCCCTCGATGAAGCTTCCCGCTTCAAGAATGCTGGTCGGGCTCTTGGCCCCAATTTCTTTGAGAAGCTTCCGGTAGGCGAAGTGGGCTTTTGGAATGGAGTGATTGTTCAACACGATGGCTCCCATGCTGAGGAGGAGGCCGAAGACCACGACCGGAAACGTGAGTTTAAAAAGGCGGATACCGCTGGCCTGCATGGCGACAATTTCACGGTTTGCCGAGAGGCGCCCGAAAACGAAGACGGTCCCGGTCAGGAACGAGAGGGGAATCGTGAACTTCAAAAGATACGGCATGAGATAAAAAAATAGTTTCGCCACAAGAACAAAATCCACGCCGCGCGTCATGACCAGCTCCACCAGTTTCACCAGATTTCCCACAAGGAGGACGAAAGTGAAGAGGAAGAGTGAAATCAAAAAGGCCACGAGCACTTCCCGCAGGATGTAGTTTTGGAGGATATTCACGTTTGTCTTCCCCCCGCCAGCGTTAGGACATAGAGGTGTTCTGCGCCCGCCTCCCGGAGGGTCTTTGCGCAGGCGGAGACGGTTGCCCCTGTCGTGACCACATCATCCACAAGGAGAAGATTTTTCCCCCGGTAATAGGAGGGATGTCTGGCGCGGAAGGCGCCCCGCACATTTTCAAAGCGCCTTGGTTTTGACAGCTCCACTTGAGGAAGCGTGGCGCGGATGCGAAGAAGGTTTCCGCATGACAACGCAACGCCGAAAGATTGAGCCAGAGGTTTCGCCAAAAGGGCCGCTTGATTGAACTGCCGCTCTCGTTCTTTCTGCCAAGTGAGCGGCACGGGGACGACCGCATGAAAGCGGACTTCTTGAAGATGTTGTTTTGCAAAAAAAGTCAGACGTTTTGCAAGGACGCCCGCAACCGGTTTTCTCCCCTCATATTTGAGTTTGTGTAGAGCCTCCCGAAGCACCCCTTCGTAAGGAGCCGTATACCAGAGGCGATCATAGGAAAATTCCTTGCCGTCACAACTGCCGCAGCAAGGTGCGGCTTCCGTTTTCTGATACGGACTGCCGCAGGTGGGGCAGAAGGGCGGCACGTTCTCCAGGATCCGGCTTTCGCAGGAAGCACAAAGGCCCCTCTCTTCCTCCGGGGCCGTCCATTTTTCGCAAAGGGCGCACGACTCGGGATAGACCAAGTCCAGGAGTGCGAGGGTTCCTTTTCTGACCGTTTCTCGAATGGAAAGCATAGCGTTACCTTACCATATCTCGGGGGATTCTTTCAAGACTTCCGACACTTGACCTCTGCGCATTTTTTCCGTTATACTTAATTGTATCCGGGAACGTAAGAAGGGATAAATCCATGCGGAAACCGATTTACCTTTTTTGCCTGCTTGCATTCATTGCAACTTTTCTTTCGGGGTGCGGAGAGCCTCTCGAAATCCCCAAGCCCCAAAAAGATCTTCCTTCGATAGTCCGCTGACCGGCTCTCTTTTCCAGAACCTCCTTTTCTTAAAGGAGTTACTGCGCTTTTTCTCTCACCAACTCATTGACAAAATCTCCGAAATGCGATATACTTATAGAGAGTAAAGGTGACTTATGGTTGCAGCAAAACTTGAGGATTATGAGAAGCTGATACAGCGGAAGGTGGCCGGCAAAGTCACGGATTACCATGATTTCCAGGACTGTTGCCAGGAGTGCCGCATCCGCGTCTGGCAGTCTTTCGGAAAATACACCGCGGAAGAGTCCAACGGAATGACTCTGAAAAGCTGGGTTTCCCTTCAGGTCGACTCCGTCATCAGCAATTTCCTGAGAGATACCTATTATACGGAGCGGGCTCAGCGTGAGATTCCTTATGGACTCCTGTTGGATGCAGAACTGCTCTTTGGCGAGCGCCGTTTTGAAGAAGCGAAAGAGCCGGAGGAAAAAAGAGGTGCCGGCGACCAGATTCTTGGGGGAGAGCCGGTGTCGGATCTCTTCAGGCGCTGGACCGATTCGCGTGAGCGCGAGGAAACAGAGCTGAAGGAATTGGAAGAAGAGATCTTACGGAACCTGAAGCCGATGCAGGTCGAAATCTATAAGCTTTTGAAGCAAGGGTACACGCAAAGAGAAATCGCGGTCGGTCTCGATCATGGAACCGTCAGCCAGCCTTATGTCCATAAGCAAATTGACTCAATCAAAGAAGTAGTCCGGCGGGTCTTGGGCCGCAGGAGATTTTTCTAAAAAAGTGGTTATCAAATGCCATGGCTTTTGGGAATTAATAGTATGGAATGCGCAATAGGGCAAAAGCCCTATTTTTTTTGTCCCATTTTTCTGTTATATTCATAACCACTTTATATTAAATAAGTTATGAAAGATTTAATGAGACACAAAAAGGAGGTTTAGATGGAAGTCTTCCATGGGATCAATTACCCGTTCTTGGGCATTCTCATTCTCGTGCTTTGTGCAGAAGTCTTTTATTATAAAAAGGTTAAGACAAGCAAGTAGTTTTCCCCCAAAAACGCTTTTCCTAGCGGTATACTGATGGTGAGATGCCGCAAAGCCTGACCTTACAAAAACTCCTTTGTGAGCACGCAAAAGAAGGAGTTCTCTACGAAAAACTCCCCGGGCAGGAAGTCCGTTGTTTTGCTTGCGGCCACCGCTGCTTGATACGGGAAGGAAGAAGCGGTATCTGCTGCATTCGGTATAACCGCGGCGGTGTCCTTTATGTCCCCACCGGATATGTCAGCTCCATTCAGTGCGACCCCATCGAAAAGAAACCCTTTTTCCACGTGCTTCCGGGCTCCGAAGCGCTCAGTTTCGGAATGCTCGGGTGCGACTACCACTGCAGTTTTTGCCAGAACTGGATTACGTCGCAGACCCTTCGCGATCCCAATGCCATCGCGATGCCGCAACTGGTGAGCGCCAAAGAAATCGTGAAGCTTGCGGCGGAGTGCCGCGCGCCGATTATTGCAAGCACTTATAACGAACCGCTCATTACCAGTGAGTGGGCCGTAGAAATAATGAAGGAGGCAAAACCCAAGGGGATTCGCGGGGCCTACGTCTCGAATGGGAATGGCACGCCGGAGGTTCTGGCGTATCTTCGTCCGTGGGTCGATTGCTACAAAGTCGATTTAAAAGGGTTTGATGACAAGCGGTACCGGCAGCTGGGAGGTGTATTGAAGGTTGTCCTAGAAACTATTACGCAGCTTGCGGCGGCGGGTTTCTGGGTGGAAGTAGTGACCTTGGTTGTTCCGGACTTCAACGATTCCGACGAAGAATTGAAGCAGGTCGCCGAATTCCTCGTTTCGGTGTCGCCGGAAATTCCCTGGCATGTATCGGCGTTTCATGGGGACTACCAAAGGACCGGCGCCGAAAGCACAAGCGTCGAGACCCTTCTCCGGGCGGCAGCCATCGGGGAAGCGGCCGGGTTGAAATTTGTTTACGCGGGAAATCTCCCGGGCCGAGTCAACCGTTACGAGAATACACACTGTCCGAACTGCAAGACGCTTCTGATTGAACGGCACGGGTACACGGTTTCAAAAAATGTGTTGCAAGAGACAGGGGGGCTTTGTCCAAAATGCAAAGAGAAAATCCCGGGCGTGTGGCGCTAACACGCCTTTTTTTGGGTATGTTGTTTTTCTTTCTTTTCTCTCCCCAGGTTCCGGCGCAGGAGCTCAAGAAAAATAATAAGGAGGGAGAATTCGTCGCGAAAATCCAAGAAGCTGAAGAAAAGGCCCGCATCGACCAAGTGCTCGCCGTACAGGACCGGGGAGAACCGGTCGAAGCGAAAAGTGTCATCCGGAAACCACTTGAGGCCACTCATGGAAAAATCACCAAGCAGCTCGAGACGCGTCCCATGAAGCGCATGGAGGATAAATCCTCGATGAAGCCGATGTCGAAAAAACGGGTGCATTCGGAGGAAGAAACCCGTGCCGCCATTCTTAAGGAAGTGTCTGAGCGGGGTGCTACCAAACAACCCCCCGAAAAAAGCCGATTTAAAACGGATGTCATTCAAAAACCCCTCCAAGTAGATGGCACCATAAACAAAAAGTAAAAATAGCTGTA
>JBDRBD010000061.1:0-2831 GCA_043823025.1 Candidatus Omnitrophota bacterium
AAGTCAATAAATACTATGAGTATGAAATTTACAGAAAATGGGGTGAGCTGAAAAGCAGCCTGTTCCTGATAGAGGAAGTTGAGGGAGAAGTTCAAGCAGCGAAAGCCCTGAAGATGAACGTAACAAAGGCAGAAGCCAAAATAAAAGAGGCCAGAAAGCTCTTTGAGATGGATGGCGCGTATGCGGCAGCCCGCCTGGCTGCATCAAAGGCACGCTCTCTGCTTGTAGCGCCGTAACAGCTAAATAAAACCCAACCCTAAATGAACGCAAACAGAATGAAGAAACACTGGCTTTCGTTCATTTCGGGCTGGACTTAAAATCTTTGATATTCGGGCTCGCCCTGTAGAATGCCGCTTTGCGACCCTCGCAGAGGATTCTACAGGGTAAGCCACAGCGCGCTCGTATTTCAAAAAGGATCTGATATGACCCGTGGCAATACCTTTCTGGCAGCACTCCTGTGGTCGGTCATTGCCTTTCTCGTGCTTTATCCGCTGTCAGTTCTGGTGCTGGAAAGCTTCAAAATCTCCGCAACCGGCGGCACGGGGCTAACCAATTACCTGGAATTCTTCAAAGACACCTATTATCTTAAAACCTTTGGAAATACCCTGGTCCTGAGCACGCTGGTGCTCCTGACGACCACCCTGTTCGGAATACCCCTGGCGTACATTCTGGCGAGATACAGACAGCGAGGGAAAACCATTTTCACCGCCCTGATCCTGTTGCCGATTGTGCTGCCCGCTTACGCCGGCGTATTTGCATTTATCATCTTTTTCGGCAGGTTCGGAACGCTGAACCTGCTCCTCACGGAATCGGGGCTGATCAAGACGCCCATAAATTTCATCTACGGGCTGCACGGGCTGGTATTCGTTCAATCCCTGCACATGCTCCCGTTTATCGTCCTCAGTCTTGCCGCAGGTTTCACCACCATAGACCCCTGCTTTGAAGAAGCCGCCGAAATCGAGGGAGCGAGCGGTTTTTGGAGATTCCTCACCGTCACGTTGCCGCTCTGCACGCCAACCTATCTGGCCGGCGCCGTCATCGTATTCCTGTGGCCTTTTACGGACTGGCTCACGCCTTTGATTTTGGGACAGGTGGACTTTCTCCCTTCGGTTGCGTACATCAATATCGCCTATCACTTTACCGACATGCATCGCAAGTATATGGGGATTGTGGCGGTGGTCGTTTCTTCCATTGTTTGTATTTCCCTCTTTTTGATCGTCAGGTGGTGGGTTGAACGGAAAAAGTATACCGGTCTCTCCAAAGGGACAACGTCTGAAGGAAGAGTGATCGACCCCGGCCCGTTGATGACAGTGGTCTCGTATCTGTACATGGGTTTTATCGCCACCCTCGTCCTGCTGATTCCGACTGTGCTGGGGCTGGCCGCTTTTTCCAGAAGATGGGTCCTCGAGCCGTTTCCAACCTATTGGACCCTTGAAAATTTCAGGGTAATCCTTCTGGAATCCCCGCTTTTGATACAAAACTCCTTTGTCTTCAGCGGAATCGCTTTGCTTTTCGGAATCGCCTTCGGGCTTCCGGCCGCCTATCTCATCGTCCGCACCCGTGTTCCGGGGAGAAATGCCCTCGACTTCGTGATCACCCTGATGCTGGCTTTCCCGGGTATGGCGGTGGGCGTGAGTTATCTCCTGGCATTTTGGAAAGAGATACCCTTGGCCACGTATTGGATCATCATGCCGCTGGCCCTCTTTGCCCGGCGGCTCCCGTACTTTTTGCGGATGGCGCATTCCTCCTACTTGCAGCTGGATGTTTCCCTCGAGGAAGCTTCCGAAGTATCGGGTGCGGGTAAACTCAGAACTTTTTTCTATATATCTTTGCCTCTGCTGGTCAAAGGGGTGCTCGTCGGCGTGGTGATGTTTTTCATCATGGCGTTTCAGGAAATTTCTACCGCGATATTCCTTTATCGAGGTGGATGGGAAACCTTGCCCATCGGAATCTATTTGAACTGGCACCGCGGCATGGAGTTCGGCATCGCCGCTGCCATGGCTTTTCTGATGATTATGATCACCTTTATTCTTCTGCTGATCATCGCAAGAATCAGCGGGGGCGTCCTTAAAGCTGCCTGGGGCCCCGGCGGCACGTAAAAACCGGATTTGCGCAACACTCCCGGAACGCATGCCGAATATTGGCGATCATTTAAGGGGACAAATTCAATGGCATTTATAGAAATCCAAAACCTTTTCAAGCGCTTTAAAAAAGTCGTGGCAGTCAATCATATACAGCTCGAAGTGAACGAGGGTGAACTGCTGACGCTGTTAGGACCCAGCGGATGCGGAAAAACAACCACCTTGCGCTGCATCGCGGGACTGGAAATACCCGAGGAGGGGGACATCATTATTGACGGCAAGCCGATGCTTTCAAAAGGATTTGTACAGCCGTCTAAAAGGGGAATCGGCATGGTATTCCAAAACTATGCCGTATGGCCGCATATGAAGGTGTACAAAAATATCATTTACGGCTTGAAAATCGAGAGGATGCCCAAGCAGGACATCCAAAAGAAGGCTCAACAGATATTGGAATTGGTGGGTTTGGATGGCCTGGAAGAGCGGTACCCGGCTCAATTGAGCGGCGGGCAACAGCAACGGGTGGCGCTCGCTCGCGCGCTTGTGAGTAATCCCAAAGTACTGCTATTGGATGAACCGCTGAGTAACCTGGATGCCAAACTCAGAGAAGAATTGAGATTTGAAATCAAGAGCCTGGTCAGACGTATGGGCATCACGTCGGTCTATGTTACCCACGACCAGGCGGAGGCGATGGTTATTTCTGATCGAATCGCCGTCATGGATTCGGGGAACGTGGTGCAAATCGGCACTCCG
>JBDRBD010000062.1:0-5461 GCA_043823025.1 Candidatus Omnitrophota bacterium
ATTAATCGACGCAGAAGGTAGAAAGAAAAATTTGACATGAGGAGAGTTTTATGGCATACTTTGTTACGAGAGCTCACAAAGGCTCTTTTATTGAGATCGATCAGTAGACGCCGCGTTTTCAACAATTTTAAGGGAATCAAATGAGACGAAGCATTCCTTATCTGACGCTTTTTCTTTTTTTGCTTGGCCAGGCCGCCTCTTCGGAAGCGGATTTTTTGTTTGAGGGACTCCACCTCAGCGCGAAGGCGCACTTGAGAGCCCGCGCAGCCAGTGACGGAGGCGTGGCAAAGTCCCTTGCAAGCGAACTGACGGGGAGGCCAGAGGGGACACTCCCGAAACTCTCAGCCAGGGACGGAGCCGTCAAAGAAGTTGTTGCCCTGACGGATCCCGGCTGGAAGGTGATAACATTAGGAAGAAAACCCCAGAATCCGGATGAAGTCGCAGCGGCCATTGACCGATACAACGTGAAGTACATTGTGCATGAGTGGATGCTGGCGCCGCCGGCTGGATGGGTGCGGGAAAATCTTTCCGCCGGCACCGTTCAGGTGCAAATCAAAGGGAATCTGATTGTGGTCGGGCCCGCCACCCGCAGTCTCCTTGAAGTTGGAATTCCCACAGACCGCTCTTCCTTATATTCAGGTTTTGGCGAAGCAGACGTTCCGATCTATTCGAGCGACGGGGTTATTTCGTTAGATCCGAGTAGTTTCTGGATTTATGAACACCCGGACGTTCCTTACCGGATCGCGCGCATCAGTGGTTCTGTTTTTCCGACCAAAACCCTCGCCGATGAGCGGAAACCTCTGCAGGAGACCTACGGGTTTGAAAAATCGCTTGAACCCCTTATTCCGGTAACCGCTTCGAGGGCGGAGGCTATCGAAAAGGTCATGATGGCCTTGGTGCAGCGCGGGACCCGAAGAGTGGCTCTTTTCATTCCCAATGAAAGCGCTGACCTCAAAGAGGTGGAGTTCGATGTCAGCTCCCAAGGGCGACAGAGTGAATTCCGACGGGCGCTGGAAGGTCATCCCATTGTTCCTCTCGGAGAAAGTGCAGAGGTGCTTCTTACGGACAGGTCGGGGGCATCCTATTTCGCCGCGCCGGACCCCTATACACTGATGGTTGATCCTTTTGATCCCGAGCGGATGATGATCATGTCCGAGGCGGTAACGGAAGAGGGGGTACCCTTTGAGAACGACCCGCGCTACCGGATGCGGGCGTATCTTCAGAAACTGTGGAAGGAAAATCATCTGATTCCCGTTGTCGGTCTTGAGCCGGAATGGTTTTTGATATCGCGAGACTTGGACGGGAACCCCATCCCCACCGACAGCAATAGATATTACGACAGTTTTCTGGTTCACCCTCCCGAAACCCAAGAGGTTCTCCTGAACGCTATCGAAGCCCTTTCGGCGGTCGGTATCCAGATCACCAATACCACTTCCGAAGTATCCGGCGCTCAGCACGAATGGGTGATTGAAGCCAAATTTCCTCCCAAACAAATTGACCCCGGAATGATCGGCCAGGATCTTCCTTACCAATATCTTTCCGCTCTCCGCACCCTGGATGCTTTTATGGTATATAAGTATATCCTCCAGAAGGCCGCACAACGCGAGGGAGAAGAGATTACCTTTGAAGCCAAACCTTTTCAAGGAGTCAACGGAAGCGGGATGCACACGCATCTTTCTTTCTGGATGTCGGACAGCGCCGGGAAACTGATAAATCTCTTTTCGGATCCCTCGAATCCCACAGAGCTTTCACCCATTGGCAGCTCTGCCGCCGAAGGAGTCATGCGTGCCGGCAGGGAGATGACGATTTTTACCAACCAACGCCCGGGGGATTGGGGCCGGTTTGAACCGGGATATGAGGCTCCGATCTTTACCGGTTTTATTTCGAAAGAAAACCGTTCTGCTTCTGTTCGCGTCCCAATGGCCACTTCATCCTCTGGGGCGCGGTTTGAATACCGTGTTCCTACCGCCGGTAATATGTACTTAGGCACAGGAGTCATCTTAAGCGCAGCGCATCTGGGGATGGATCGGCATTTTGGAATCAGAAAATTGGTCAAGGGGCAGGATATCTATCAGTTGGCAAGTGAAGAACCCGATACCCTTCTCCAGTATCTGCCGCCGGGAGCGGATCTTAAATCCGTAACAGTGCCAGTAGGCTTTAAGGAAGCAATTAACCTTGCAAAAGCGAGTTTCGAAAGCGGCATCGTCAAGGATCTAATCCGGGAAGGATTTTTAACCGAGTCACTCGTCACGACGTATCTGCAAACCAAAAAGGAACAGGCCGTACAGCCAGTCCGCACCCCTTTTCCTTTCCAAGATGCCAGGCGAAAACTCGCAGCGGGAAATGTTTTGGGAAACCCACGCTTCCTGAATGCGTATCGTGAGTTTGCCCAGGTTGCCGGCCGGCTATTGGGTCTTACAGGAAACCGGAACGGACCATTCGTGATAACCGAGGGAGAATTACCGTCGGAAGGGGAAGTTCTCGAAAAAGTTGCCGCCCTGGAAGACTCTTTTGGGAAGGTCATCAGCACAGAGTTTTTTGAAGTAAGTCTGCCATACGATCTGGATAAACTTTATTTTGTTGTGAAAGAAGGAATTCACAAGATAAAAATTACGTCTGAGATGCCAGAAGAGAACAGGGGAGAAAAAGCCCTCGAACAATTGGTGTCCAGCTTACTGGGAAATTTACAATCCTTCTATGCCAATTTATCCAGCTACTCCGGGAAATCGGCTCTGGTTGCGGCAAGAGACGGCGGCATGAAAGAAAATGCAGGCAAGGTGCTTAATGATGATGCGTTTTCGGGCGCCGTGAGGCGCGTCCGCCGTCTTGCAGTGGCGGATCTTCAAAAGACAGAGAATCCGCGCATTGTGGCAATGGGAAGGGCTGAAGAACTTACCAGGCAGCTCGGTGTCATTCAAAATACCGTCGGAGGTGGTTTTGGCGCAGGTCTTCCGCTGGATGTCCGAACCGACTTGGACACCTTGACTGCAAGTGTCAGCGCAGCTGTTTCTGCGTTAGCGGACGATGTTTCCCGCGCCGACCAAACGTCTTTGACCCGGAAGCTTGAGGCGGTGACCGGCTCAGTGGCGAATCTTGAAAGTGCTCTATCCAGGCATGCCGGAAGAGTTGTGGGTGCCACAGCCGGAGACGGCGGCGTCAGGAATGCTTTGGCGGATTATACGCCGGGGGAAATCAACGAACTGTTGGTGGCAGAGCTTGCAGGATTCAAGCGCGGCGTCGGGAAAAGCGTCTTGGAATCCGGGCAAATGGGGACGATTGCCGTTTACGAAGGCGCGCTGAACAACCTCACTATTGCCAAGCAGATTGAAGCAGTAGCCCGGCAGTTGAAAGAGGCGAAGTCCGGAATCGGATTCAGTCTCGTCTCTACTTCCGGCGATTCCGAAGAAGAGATTGTTGAAGCTCTCTTCAGGGATTCCAATGGTGCCGTCGATCTTCGGGGGCTTTTTCAAGCTACTGTTGATGTTTCGATTCGCAAACCCGTCATTTCCGGAACGGCTGATGAGGCCAGTGAGATAGAAGGACTGGGTCTCCAGGAGTATCAGGCGCCTCCGTTAAAGGTTAAAACCCAACTGGAAGATGAACATGGGCTCCCGCTTCTTGAACTGATTGCACCCAAAAAGGTGGTGGAGGCTTTCCAGGCAGGGAACCAGTCAGGGGATATTCCGCTCTATGCATCGCTGGTTTCCAGAAATCCGAAAGCGGAGGAGGCAGGAATCGCCAACGGTACCGGGGCCGTTTTGCAAATGGTGGAACTTCTCGGCCTTCCTGAGGCCGACAGAGAGAAGCTATTGCAAGCCGGCGGGCAGGCCTTTACCGTCGAGGTCATCCGCGTTGGGGAAGAGCTGGAAGAGGTGGATACGTTCTACCGGATGAACCGCGGCGTGTAAGTTCGCTTCAAACATACTTTCGAACCAGGCTTGCGTCATCATCACGCAAGTCTGGTTTTGTTTTTGGCTTTCTTTGTTAAATAACCTACAAAGTTTCCTTCGCGGGACGCTCGCTTCTGCGTCAGAGACACATCTGCCTTTGGCGGAGCTTCCGTCCGTTACGATACCTGGTGGGTTTGGTATGCACTGTTGTTCGTCGCACTGCTTGCAAATCCCAGCGTGATTTGCTGCGCTTGTTGCTCGCCCTCACTCGTCCCTCACTTTGTTCGGGACACCGTGCCCGCTCGGGCTGCGCACATGCGCCTCACAACAGTGCATACCAATATAGGGTAGATTTATTTGGAAAGATGGTGTTCCTTGAACCAGCGGACGGTTTCGGTGAAGCTTTCCTCGACCGGGCGGGGAACCCAGCCGAGCTCGCGGGAGGCCTTCTTGTGGGAATACCAGGCATCATATTTCATCCGTCGGGCATGAAGCCGGCTTAGGATGAAATCTTTTCGCAAGAGCCAGCCAATCGCATCAAAAAGACATGCCGCGCCGTACACTGCCGGATAGGGAATATGGAAACGCGGGGCTTTTGCGCCGCCGCATTTTTCGAGAAGGCGCAGGAACTCAATCAGCGTGAGGTTCTGATTGGCGAGGATATAGCGTTCCCCAAGCCGTCCTTTGATTGCCGCCAGAAGATGTC
Organism: Candidatus Omnitrophota bacterium; assembly: GCA_043823025.1. GTDB lineage: Bacteria > Omnitrophota > Gorgyraeia > JACQQV01 > JACQQV01 > JBDRBD01. The sequence goes on from JBDRBD010000062.1 coordinate 4,597, forward strand.
CTCTTGCCACATCCTGCACGTCGACGGCGTTGAACCCCATCGGAACGGATGCCCAAATTTTCCCCCGGAGGCATTTGAGTAAAAATATGCCGGCGGCCGAAGGGCCGTAATCCGAAGCGCCGAAGACAAAAGCAGGATTGACCACGACGAGCGGGAGTCCTTCTCGATAAAACTTCATCGCCTCCATCTCTCCGTCGCGCTTGGAACGGGAATAGGCGGTGTGGAGCACAGCGTCGTTCCAGACGTGTGTTTCATCCCGGAGTTCGCCCGTCGGGGAAGCGCCGATCGCTGCAATACTGCTGGTAAGAACGACCCGCTTGACCTTTGACTGCTGCGCTGCGCCCAGGACGTTTTTCACCCCTTGGACATTGACCCGGCGGAGCATGGCTCCATCACTTTCCTTAAAACCCACAAAACCGGCCACATGGAAAAGGATTTCCACGCCGTTGAGCGACTTCTCAATGGAAGGAATGTCGAGAATATCACCGACGCACTTTTCAACGGGGAGGCTGTCCAGAAATTTCGTATTGCTGGTAGGACGCACCAGAACCCGGATGCGGGCTCCTGCATCAACAAGCTGCTTTGCGACGTGGTACCCGATGAATCCCGACGCCCCGGTCACCAGACACATTTTTCCTGTAAGCAAAGTTTCTTTCATTGCGGTCTTTGTTTATTAGCCGAGGGGTGGCGAAGAGGCGAGGGCTCCCGCCGCGCAGAATGGAATGAGCACGGCGGGAAACGCCTCGAGACAGGACCCCGAGGTATACTAAATGATCGAGCGAGTGCAACATCCCTGTTAGAACTCAGCAACTAGCGACAAGCAACAAGCGACCAGCGACGAATAACCAAGGAGAATAACATGGGA
>JBDRBD010000063.1:0-7089 GCA_043823025.1 Candidatus Omnitrophota bacterium
CCGGTAACCGAGAAGGCGGCGAACGAGGTCCTGTCCCTGCCGGTCTATCCGGAACTCTCCCGGGACGATCAGGAAAGAGTCATTGAAGCTGTGAGGCAATTTTTCAAGGTTTCATGAGTTACATGCAGGATCATGAGGAGGTTTCGAGGTTAAGATGAAAGTTCCGACGGGAAAGCAGCGCTTGTGGCTTGCAGCGCTTCTTTGTTTAGGCATCCTCTTGTTCTTGCAATATGACCATCGGGCCCCGAAACGGAATTTTTCAGATTTTCACGTGACGTATACCACCGGGTTGCGCTTCCTGAAAGGCGAGCCGATTTACACCTATGAAGGAGGGCTTTCCTATTTCAAATACCCGCCCTTTTACGCCTTTTTCATGGGACCTTTCTCCATGCTTTCCGAACGGAATGCGGCAAGGCTCTGGCATGTTTTGAACCTTTTTTTCCTCTGCTTCCTTTTTGTGACGGTGACGAAGATGCTTCCCCGCCTTGAGCCCTCCAAGCGCCCGGTGTTGTACCTTTTAGCGGGAATCGCCTCTTTCCGGATTCTGCTTGAAAATTTGCACGAAGGGCAGGCAAACCTTTTCATGCTGGCGCTTCTTTGGTGTGCCATCTACCATATTGCGAAAGGAAAAAATGTGTTCGGGGGATTTCTTTTCGCATTCTCCATCCTGACCAAATACTTGTCCGTCTTATTTGTGCCCGTTTTTCTTTTGGAAAAAAGATACCGTGCCGTCGCGTGGACCCTGGTCTTTTTGGTCCTTTTGTCATTCCTCCCGGCGGCGGTGGTGGGCTTTTCAAAGAATGCGGAACTCCTGCGGGAGTGCCGTAACTTTTTGTTTGAGAGCTCGCTGGATAATAATTCCATTTCCACCCCGCCCAACCAGTCGCTCCTGGCGTCCTTAAGCCGTCTTTTTTACGGACAGAGCGATTATGGATTTTATCTTTTGCGCCTCGATCGGAAGGAGCTCTTTGCGCTTTTTTTCATTCTTTCATCGCTGATTTATCTGGTGTGTCTGGTTTCCGTAAAAGGAAAAGGAAGAGGTCCCTTTTCCCAGTTGGCCGCCTACGGCATGCTTTGCCTGGCGATGAGTCTGTTCAATCCGAACGCCTGGCGGAACGCCTTTCTTCCCATCTGCGTTCCTTATCTCGTCCTCTTTGCGTATTTATTCAAAGTGAGGTGGCGCGACCGGGGAGTGCTCATTTTGACGCTTCTTTCCTTTTGTTTCATTTCGCTCACCAGTGAATTCTTCGTGCAGGAGAAGGGAGTCAAGGTAACGGATTTCTATTCTACGCTGACGCTGGGGGCGTTTTGTCTTTTTGCAGCACTGCTCAAAGTCCGTTTCATTCCGAGGTCTGATGATGCCGGAGAGGAGGTCCAGTCCCGTGAATCCTAACATCCCTTTGACCGTCGTCGTGATCACTAAGAACGAGGCACGACAGATCTGCGACTGTCTGGAGACGATCCGGTGGGCAGGTGAGATCATCGTTCTGGATGACGAGAGTACCGACGCAACGCCCGAACTGGCGCGGCGATACACGGATCGGGTGCTGACGCGGAAAATGGAACTTGAAGGGAGCCATCGAAACTACGCTTATTCCCTCGCCACCCATCCCTGGGTTTTCAGTCTGGATGCGGATGAGCGGGTGACGGGGGAGCTCCAAGAGGAACTCATTCGGGCCGTTCAGGAAAACAGCGACTTTGTTGCTTTTTCGGTTCCCAGAAAGAATTACATCGGAGAGACTTGGATTCGATACGGCGGATGGTATCCGAGCGCACAGCTCAAGCTATTCCGGAAGGGAAAATTCCGTTACGAAGAGGCCGAAGTGCACCCCGTTTCTTATGTGGACGGCAAGATCGGTGAACTGCATTCGGACCTTCTTCATTATTCTTACCGGGACGTCGGGGATTTTCTCAACAAACTCAACCGTCAGACGACGCTCGAGGCGCAAAAATGGCTGCGGGACGGCCGGCGGATGGGTTTTGGGAAAAGTTTCTGGCGCTCCTTTGACCGTTTCTTCCGAGCCTACCTCGGGAAGCGAGGGTATCGGGACGGGTTTTTGGGCTTCATCGTCGCTTATTACGCCTCACTTTATCAGATGGTCAGTTATGCGAAATACCGGGAAATGAAAAAGTCGTCATCGTCATAACCTCATATCGGTGCAACGGGAGGATGTCCATTGAAAATCCTAGTGACAGGGGGGGCCGGCATGGTAGGAAGCCATGCCGCAGAATATTTCGCGAGGAAAAAGTGGAAAGTGGTGGTGTTGGACAACCTGATGCGCTCCAAACTGTTCAAATCCAAAAAACAAAGCGTTGAATATAACTGGAAGTATCTGGCTCGGTTCCGGAACATCGAGCGGATCAAAGGGGATGTCCGGAATGCGCGCGATGTCCGGCGTTCTATCGGCAAAGGAGTCGACGCCATTCTTCATGCCGCCGCGCAGCCGGGCGTCGGTTTTTCCATCGAGAACCCCGTTGAGGATTTCTCCATCAACCTCCAGGGGACGCTGAATGTGCTGGAGTGGACCCGGCGGCTTTCCCCCAAAGCCGCCTTTATCTTCTGTTCCACGAACAAAGTTTACGGAGAGAACGTGGACCGGATTCCCTTGGTCAAGGAAAAGACCCGTTACCGCTTTCAAGGAAAGAAAGGAATCAGCGAAACCTATCCGGTCGATTTGGCCGGCCATACCCCGTACGGGGTCAGCAAAATCGCGGCGGATTTCTATGTCCAGGAGTACAGACATCTCTACGGCATGAAAACAGGGGTGTTCCGGATGTCCTGCATCTACGGAACCCGTCAATTCGGCTTTGAGGATCAGGGATGGGTGGCCCACTTCACCATCCAGGCGCTTCTCAGGCGGCCGGTTACCCTCTACGGTGACGGAAAACAGGTGCGCGACGTTCTGTATGTATCGGACCTCATCAGGGCCTACGAAAAGTTCATCGAGAGGGGTAACGCTTCTGCCGTCTGGAATATCGGGGGAGGGCCGGAGTATACCACGTCCCTTCTTGAATTCATCCACCTTCTTGAAAGAAAGCTGGGGGGTTCCATGCGGGTGCGCTTCTCGGATTGGCGGCCGAGCGACCAAAAAGTGTATGTGTCCGATATCGCAAAGGTCAAAAAAGATCTCCGCTGGGAACCGACAGTTCCCTTTGAAGAAGGAGTTGAAAAACTCCTCACCTGGGTTCAAGAAAACAAAAGACTTTTTGGATGAACCGGGAGTTGAACGGGTGAAACAAGCAAAACTCGTTTTTTTAGACCGCGACGGGGTTATCAACAAAGATAGACGAGATGCGTATGTCGCGAACTGGCGAAGCTTTCAATTTATTCCCGGCTCCCTGAGGGCGTTGAAGCTTCTGAAGGAAGGGAACTACAAGGTCGTCGTGCTTTCGAATCAGGCCGGTGTTGCCAAAGGCCTCTATTCGCTTCGCGAGCTTCAGGCTATTACCCGGCGGATGAAGCAGGAAGTCCAGCGTCACGGCGGAAGACTGGACGCCGTTTATTACTGTGTCCATCATCCGGAAGACCGATGCGGGTGCCGTAAACCCAGAACAGGGCTTTTCCGAAAGGCGAAACGGAAATTCGGCGTTCCGTTTCGGAAGACCTACATGATCGGGGATTCCATTCGGGATATCGCGGCCGGGAAAAAACTCGGGTGCCGGACAGTTCTTGTTCTTTCAGGAAAAGAAAAACTTTCCCAGAGGCAGCGCTGGAGTGTACAACCAGACATTATCAAGAAGAATTTGTTGGAGGCGGCACGATGGATTCTTCGAAAGGATGATTTGAGATGAAAGTCATTGTCGTTTATGCGTCGAGCGGAGCCGGACATCAGAAGGCTGCGGAAGCCATTTCCAAAACGCTCCAGGAGCGTCCAGGCCTTCAGGTTCAGTTGATAGACTCCCTGGATTACACTGCGCCTTTTTTCCGGTATTCCTACCCCCGGGTTTATCTTTTTCTTGTGCGGTATCTGCCCAGCGTCTGGGGGTTTTTCTACGATGGACTGAATGTGGCGCTGATCGGGCCGCCGCTGCGCGCGCTCCGTCGGCTTCTGAATGCGGTGAATGGCAGGGGCCTGGAAAAATTTTTTCTGTCCGAAAAACCGGATATCATCGTCTCGACGCATTTTTTTGCAAGCGAAGTCGCTTCCGCCATGAAGCGGAGTGGAAAACTTCAGAGCTGTCTTGTCACCATCGTAACGGACTTTGTCGTCCACTCTGTCTGGATTACCTCGGAGACCGATGGGTATACGGTGGCTTCCCGGGACACGCGGGATTCTCTGATGCGCCGGCGCGTTCCGGAAGAGAAAATCGCGATGACCGGAATTCCGGTGAACCCTGTTTTTGAAAAGGAGGAAAACCGCCTCCTCCTAGCAGAGAAACTGGGCATTGCGCCGGATAAGTTTACGGTGCTGATTGCCAGCGGCGGTTTTGGCGTCGGCCCGATTGAACAGCTGGTCAATCACCTTTCACAAAACGAGCGCCTGCAGCTTTTGGTGGTTTGCGGGCATAACCGGTCTCTTTATGAACGGTTGCAGGCTGAAACGGCTTCCTTGCGTGAACGCGTCATTCTGTACGAATTCGTCAACAATATCCATGAATTGATGTCGGTCAGCGACTGCATGGTGAGTAAGTCGGGCGGATTGACGATGTCAGAAGCGCTGGCAAAACAGCTTCCCGCCTTTATTCTTTATCCGATTCCGGGCCAGGAGATGGGGAATCGCGATATTCTTGTCCGCCACCAGGCGGCCCTGGCCGTTCGGAATATCCGGGACCTTGAAGGATATTTCCAGGATTTGGGAAAACTCCAGGAAATGCTGGCGAAGGTCAGGCGGGAGATTCAGCAATTCAGAGAACAGCACTCCGCGCACCGTATCGCGGACTACGTTCTTTCCAAGGGTCAAAAGAAATGACGCGCCCCCTGAAGGAACAACTTCATCATCTTTCCCGGTCGGCACGGCAATTGCTGGAGTTGGAAAAAAGCTTTGAGAGGGGGATGCTTGAGACAGGCCCTCGTCGGAGGCTCAGGGATAAACGCCAACAGCCGCTCGAAAGCGCTTCCTGGGAAACCTTGCGGCAGGAAGTGGCTTCCTGTACCCAATGCGTCCTCCACCGGAGCCGGACGCAGACAGTCTTCGGCGAAGGAAAATTGGACGCAGCACTTTTGTTTGTGGGGGAAGCGCCCGGAATGGAAGAAGACCTTCAGGGCCGTCCTTTTGTCGGACAAGCGGGGAAGCTCCTCACCAAGATCATCGAGGCAATCGGTCTGAAGCGCGAAGAGGTGTATATCGCCAATGTGCTCAAATGCCGCCCTCCGGGAAACCGGGGACCTTTTCCGGAAGAGGTGCGCGCTTGCGGGTCTTACCTCGAAAAGCAGATCGATTGGATCCGGCCCCGCGTCATCTGCTCCCTCGGGAAATATGCATGCCTGGTTCTGGTGCGGAAAGAGGGTACCATTTCCGCCCTTCGGGGCCAGTTCTATGATTACCGGGGAATCCCCGTCATGCCAACGTTTCACCCGGCTTACCTTCTGAGAAACCCCTCTGCAAAGCGACTGGTCTGGGACGACATGAAGAAGATCAAGGTCGCTTTGGAGAAAAGCGTCGCGTAACGCGCAGGACACATGAAAAAAAATCCCCTGTATGCCCAAGTCGTATTTCCCCTTCCAGTGGAGCGGTGTTTTGATTATGTCGTCCCGGAGTCTTTCCGGGGAAAGGCGTTCATCGGGACGCGCGTCCGCGCCCCATTCGGGAAAAGTTCAAAGGTCGGTTATATCGTCGGTCTTGCCTCAAAAAGCAAACTCCCCGCCAAAGTCCTCAAACCCCTCAGCGGCCTTTTGGAGGAAACGCCTCTTCTGGATGAAAAGCACCTGCAGCTTTCCCGCGAGCTCCAGGCCGAATATCTCTGTTCGCAGGGGGAGGCGCTTGAAGCCATTTTCCCGACGTCTTTGCGGGTGAGGAAACGGCCCTCTCCGCGCACCGAGGAAGAAGTCATATCCTGCGAAACGGAAGTTTCCATTTCGGGGCCGCAAAAAATACTCAGCGAGACAGTGCTTCAGAGTTTGCGCGAAGAAAAACCGAAACATTTTCTTCTTTTGGGTGAACCGGGAAGTGACAAAACGGCGTTCATTCTCCATCTGGTCCAGCAATTTCTTGAACGCGGCCTCTCCAGTATCGTGTTGTATCCTGAAATTGCGCTGGCCCGGAGCGCTTCAGAGCGCTTCAGGCGCCGATTCGGCGAGCAGGTCTGTTTCTTTCACAGTCAGATGTCGCCTTTGGATCGTTACGAAGTCTGGAAGTCGCTGAAAGAAGGGAAGCACCGGGTCGTGGTGGGAGTCCGTTCCGCTATTTTCAGCCCGGTGCAGCAATTAGGATTGATTGTCCTCTGCGATGAGCATGATACGAGCTACAAACAGGACGAGACACCCCGTTATCATGCAAGACGCGCAGCATTCATGCGTTCAGCCCTCGAAAAAGCGACCGTGATTTTGGAAAGTGAGACCCCGTCTTTGGAATCCTTCACCCAGGCCCTCAACGGCCGTTATGCGTTTTTGAGGCTTCCGGCCTCCGAAAAAAAGGGAGTGGCGCCGAAAGTTAATATCATAGACATGCAGGAGGAGTCTCTTCATCAGAAACGGAAGATTCTTTTTTCAAAATATCTGGAGCGGCGCATCACAGGAGTACTGCAGGAAAAGGGGCAGGTTCTTCTTTTTCTGAACCGCCGCGGCTTTTCCACCTTTGTCCATTGCCGGAAGTGCGGAACGGTTCTCCGTTGCGCTGCCTGCCGCGTCCCGCTAAAATATCATTCTGAGCCCAAGCGGCTTATTTGTCATTACTGCAATCTTCAGGAGGATCCCCCGAGCATCTGTCCCAACTGTCGGGAGAACTATCTCACTTATGCAGGGGTCGGCACCGAGCGCCTTGAAAGCGAAGCACACCGCATCTTTCCTGGAGCGCGTATTGTGCGTTTGGACACGGACACCCTCAGGCATGAGGGACCCCGCGGGCAGGCGGCAGAGGCGTTCCGGCGGAAGGAAAAGGATATTCTTATCGGAACGCAGATGGTGGCGCGGGAGAACCTTCCGGAAGGGAT
>JBDRBD010000064.1:0-6730 GCA_043823025.1 Candidatus Omnitrophota bacterium
ATGTCTTCTTTCGGCCGAAACGATTTATTTTCCTGGACAGGACGCGCAACCTCAAAACCTTTCCTGTAACCAACCACAAGATACCCGAAGGAAACGTTGGATTGACCACCTTTTCCTTCCTTTACTATGATTTCATCGAGCGAGCGCTTAGCAACATAGAGACCCTCCGTTTCCCCAAAGGGCGTGAGAATGACATTGAGGTTTTCTTCGGATGAGACAAGACGAAAGTCCTCTGGGACCTGAATCGCGGCTTTCCCATCTTTGAGGAAGGCGGTGCCGTCGAAAAGGATGCGGGGTTCTCTCCCTTCAAATGTGATATAGGAAATTTCTTTCGCTGGATCGGTCGGGTGAGGCTGGGTGAAATCGACCACGCCGCCGAGATTGATTTTACCCGTAATAGCAACATCCCCATTCACATAAAGCCGTTCGTTCGGATACCAATTTGCTCCGATACCAACTTTTCCATCACCTAACCCAGAACCCACAGCGCCGGCATGAACCACCATGATATAATCAGCACCATTAGCAGCTGCACCTGCATCAGTAAACCAAAAACCTCGCGGCGAACCTCCTGCGCTGGAATGGAACCCAAGAAGTAAGTTCCCAACGGGATTAACATGTGTGATAGCGCTGTGGTTTGGATTGCTGAACCGTATTGCTTCCTGCCATCCGCCCCAAGTAGAGCTGGATGTATTGACATCCAATGCGGCGCCCGGGCTGGTTTGGTTGATGCCAACCCTTGTATTAATAATCCGCATGGCCTCTACTGTTCCTGTTTTATTACCAGCGCCTGTTCCGTTTGTGATAAACCTTAATCCCCCCGTGAAACTGCCCGCGTCGTAGGATTGAATATAACCGGGCCTCCATAAGTTCGCTGACGTTTCCGGGTCGCTCCAGAATTCAAGGGCTCCAAAGCCAGGAGCCCCGGAAGAGTGGATCCGAAGTGCGGTGGGGTTGGCTGACGAATAAACATGCAGAGGAACCGCTGGACTCGCCGTCCCCACACCCACCCTTCCGCTGAATACGCCCGCCGTGTTGTTGAGATTTGGGGCAGCGCAGCTGGGACTGCAGCCGCGGATCGGGTAGCCGCCGGCGATACTTTCCCCGGTGACACCGGCGGTATCTCCAACCCCCCAGAGGCCGTAGCTTTGCCCGCGAGCATAACCGCCGACAGATCCTGCGTGAACTGAAACATCAGCATTGAGGCCGTAGGTGTTGTCGCCATTCACCCAATAAGCTGAGTTGAGGTTATCACCACCGATCCACAATTGAGAAAGAAGGTCCCAAGATCGAAGGGTTAATCGATAAGTTCCAGAAAGGGGAGCTGTGTCCCCCATGACAACCCTCCAGGTCGTATCTTCTGGGTAGATGAAGCCTCCAAGGCCGTCTGAACCCTCTTCCCAAAGTGCAGCGCCGCCGAATTCTTCCCAGTTGGACGTTGTGGGGTCACAAGTGATGAAGGTGGCATTAATACTATCGTACCGGACGACGCCTTCCTGGGTGGCGGGGATGCAAACGTCTCCGACAGCCACGGCAGCCGAGGGAACAAGCCGGAGCTGTTCGTAGTCTCCGTAGGGAGCGGGATAATAGGTGGTGAGGGTAATCCGCTCCTGGGCATGAGCAGGAAGATGCAGCACGAAAAGAAAGACAAGAAAAAGACCTAACGCTTTCAGGGATTTTGTCATGGAAGACCTCCGTTTGGAAATTGGGACGAGAATGACACAAAACACAGCATGTTTACTGGTGGTTGGTATAGTTTGAAATCAGTGCTTCGTATTTTTCCTGGCTTTTCAAGATAAAATCGGCGATTTCCCGAACGGCACCCCGTCCCCCTTTTCTCTGGGTGATATAATGGCTTCGGTTACGAATTTCCTCCACCGCGTTCGGAACCCCAATAGCAAGACCAGCGCGAACCAGGATCGGAAGGTCCAGAAGGTCATCGCCGATGAAACAGACTTCTTCATCCGTCACGCGAAACTTCCGTTTTGCCTTCTCGTACGCCTTCCGTTTGTCATGCGCGCTCAAATACACTTTGGCGACGTGGGTGTCGTGCGCGCGCCGGCGCACGACCGGCGATTTCCGGGCAGTAATCAAAACGGTTTTGACCCCGATTTGGGCAAGAAGATAGATTCCGAAACCGTCCTGCACATCAAAGCATTTCAGTTCATCCCCGGCGTCTCCGTAAATAATTCTGCCGTCGGTCAAGACGCCGTCTACATCGAGAACGAGTAGTTTAACTTTTTTGGCGCGTTCTTGCAGGATTGCATTTACCATGTCGTATTCCGTCGTCCGTTGTTCATTACTAGTTGCTTGTCGCTGGTTGCTTGTTGCTAGTCGCTATACTCTGGTTTCTGGTTACTCATTCTCCCACACACTCATTCTCGCATTCACGCACGACGCACAACGTGTCAGAATTCCCGGGTGACACGAATGACCTCCTCCAGCGTCGTTATCTGCGACCTCACTTTGTCAAAACCATCGTCCCGAAGGCTCCGCATGCCGGCCCGTACCGCCGCCGTTTTAATCGCGACGCTCGGGTTTTTCGTGATGATTAAATTCCGGATTTCATCGTTCATTTCCATCAATTCAAAAATACCGATCCGTCCCAGATACCCGATTTGCCGGCACGCGCTGCAGCCTGCCCCCCGGTAAAAGACCGTTTTGGGAGCAGTCCGGCCCGGTATCGGAGGCGGCGAAGCAGCGTCCGTCTTGGCGCCCTCGGGGCTCATGATGTAAAAACTCTCGTCGCGACGGTCCGGCGGACGCCGCAGGGACTTTTCCGCAGGAACTCCCTCAAATTCTTTCCGAATGGCTTCGGGCGGGGAGTATTCGGTTTTGCAAGAGGGACAAATCTTCCGGACCAATCTCTGGGCAAGAACTCCAACCAGACATGAAGAAATCAGGAAAGGCTCCACTCCCATGTCAATGAGCCGGGTGACCGCTCCGGCAGCATCATTGGTGTGGAGGGTGCTGAAAACAAGATGCCCTGTCAGGGAAGCGCGAACCGCGATTTCCGCCGTTTCGAGATCGCGGATTTCGCCCACCAAAACAATATTGGGATCCTGGCGCAATATCGCCCGAAGCCCGTTCGCAAAGGAAAGCCCCACCTTCGGGTTAATCTGACCCTGATTAACCCCCTTGAGCTGATACTCCACGGGGTCTTCAAGCGTGACAATGTTGACATGGGCAGTATTCAGTATTGAAAGGACTGCATAGAGCGTCGAGGTTTTCCCGCTGTTCGTCGGGCCCGTCACAAAGACCATGCCGTTCGGGTGTTTGATGAGCATTTCAAACTTGCTCTGGACCATCTCCGAGAAGCCTAACTCGCCCAGGCTCCGGAACGTCGTTTCCTTGTCAAGGATGCGCATCGCAAGTTTTTCCCCGAGGATTGTGGGAAAAGTCGCCAACCGCACATCCACTTCTCGATTCCCGAGTTTCAGATTGAAGCGTCCGTCCTGGGGAGTGTGGGAACGGCCGATATCCGGATCAAGTTCCGCCATCACCTTCAGGCGCGACACAACCGGTGCTGCCTGTTTGAGCGCAAGGACGTCATAAAGAACCCCGTCGATCCGATACCGGATACGGACTCCCTCTTTCGTCGGTTCAATATGGACGTCGCTGGCGCGCTCCTCAATCGCCTGCTTCAGGATCAGGTCCACCACTTGAACAACAAGATTCCCGTCCATGGCGGCCCCGGACAGACCGCTGGTAAAAAGCATCTCATCATATTTCTCTTTGAGTGTTCGAATCATGTTTCGTTTTTCAAGTTCGGCGACACCAGCCCCGCGCGCAAAAGGTCCTGCACGTCCAGAAGTCCGACCGGGCGACGGCGCTCATCCACCACCGGAAGCTCGTCAATCCGTTTTTCTTCTAAGAGGCGAAGCGCCTCTGACGCCAGCTTCTCGGGCCCAACGGTCAGGGGACGAGGCGTCATCACGGAGTGAACTTTCACTTTGGCCACATTGGGCTCTTCTTCGAGGTGGCGTCTTAAATCGCCGTCGGTAAAAATTCCAATGAGTCTCCCTCTTCGGTCTACAATGGAAGCACTGCCTGCTCGCGCACGGGTGATTGCAAAGAGGGCCGCCCGGACCGTCGCATTTTCCCGAACCACCGGATTCGCCTTCCCGACCCGCATTAAATCCTTGACTTTGATTAATTTCTTCGCCAAATTTCCGCCGGGATGATAAAAGGCGAAATCCTCGGCTTTGAATCGGCGCCTCCGCTGAACTTCGGCGGAAAGCGCATCGCCCATCGCAAGCATCGCGGTGGTCGAAGCGGTCGGAGCCAAGCCCAGGGGACAGGCTTCCCTTTTAATCGCTACATCCAGAACACAGTCGCTGTATTTGGCCAGCGTGGAACGGGGATTTCCGGTCATCGCAATGAGCGCTGCCCCGATTTTTTTGACAAGCGGAAGCAGTTTGATCAATTCTTCCGTTTCTCCGCTGTTCGAGAGGGCAATCACCACGTCGGATTTCGTCACGCGCCCCAGGTCTCCGTGAAAGGCCTCTGCCGGATGAAGCCAGAGGCTCGGGCTTCCGGTTGAAGAGAGAGTGGCGGAGAGCTTCTGGCCGATGATGCCGGGTTTACCCATCCCCGTCACGACGATTCTTCCCTTCACTGCCAACAACATTCGGACAGCTTTTTCAAACGATTCATTCAGCCGGGGGATCAAGGACCGGATGGCTGCGGCTTCAATTTTCAAAACATCTTTGGCGTGTTTGAGCGTCATCACGGAGTTTTCCTGACAATGGCATCGATCCGTTTCGCCTGTTCAAGAAGACCCTTGAGATCTTTGAGGAAAAGCATGTTGGACCCGTCGGAAGGGGCGCCTTCCGGGTTTTCGTGAATCTCGAGGAAAAGTCCATCGCAGCCCATCGCGCAGGCGGAACGAGAAAGGCCGGGAATAAATTCCCGCTGCCCGCCGGATTGACGGCCCAGGCCGCCGGGAAGCTGGGCGCTGTGGGTGGCATCGAAAATCACCGGATAACCGAAACGGCGCATGATTTGAAGGGCGCGAAAATCATTCACAAGAAGGTTGTATCCGAAGCTGACTCCCCGTTCCGTCAGGAGGATGTTCCGGTTGCCGGTCGATTCGATTTTTTCGATGATGTTCTTCATGTCCCACGGGGCAAGGAACTGGCCCTTTTTCACGTTTACCGCTTTCCCGGTTTTGGCGACGGCCAGGATGAGGTCCGTCTGGCGGCAGAGAAAGGCGGGGATTTGAAGGATATCCAAAACTTCCGCGGCATAAGGCGCTTCCTCTGCGGCATGCACATCGCACAAAATAGGAACGCCGAGCTCCTTTCTGACCTTCGCCAAGATTCGAAGGCCCTCCAAAAGACCCGGCCCCCGGTAAGAACGGATGGAAGTGCGGTTGGCTTTGTCGTAACTTGACTTGAAAATAAACGGCACCCGGGCGTCCTGGGAAATTTTTTGGATGCGGGAGGCCATTTTCAGGGTAAAGTGCTCTGATTCGATGACGCACGGCCCCCCGATGAGCACCAGCGGCGCCTCTCCTCCAATCCGCACTTTCCCAACCACGACTTCCCGCCTCACGGGCTGGACCAACTTTTCCGTCAAATTTTTTTTGGACATGTCTACTTCCGTTCGAGAATCTTTCTCACCTTTTCCAGGTCTTCATGGGTATCGACGCCGATCGTGTTAAAAGGACTTTCCACGAGGCGAATCTTTTCGCCGTTTTCCAAAAGCCGCAACTGCTCCAGGCCTTCGGCCCGCTCCAGAGGACTCGGCGGCATAGAAGCCATCCGAAGGAGTGTTTCCTTCCGGTACGCATAAAATCCCAAATGTTTGTGATACTCAGGCAATTTTGAGAAAGCACTTTTCCGGTAAAAGGGAATTTGAGTGCGCGAAAAGTAAAGGGCGTATCCTTTCTGGTCCATGACCACCTTGACGATATTGGGATTTGCCAAGTCCTCGCGGTCTACCAAGCGCCGGAGCGGACGGTAGAGGGTCGCCACGCCCGCCTCTTCCTTTTCGCCCTGAAGCGTCTCAACCAGAAGATCAATCATGCTCGGGGCCACAAGCGGCTCATCGGCCTGGATATTGACAACCCATTTCACGGGAAGTTCCTTCACCACCTCGGCGATCCGGTCGGTTCCGGAGATATGAGTCGGTGAGGTCATCACCACCTCGGCGCCGAACGAACAGGCCGCTTCTTTGACCCGTACATCATCCGTCGCAATCCAGAGCGCATCCAGAAGCTTTGCCTTGCGCGACCGTTCATACACATGCTGGAGGAGCGGCTTTCCGGCCACTTCCATCAGCACTTTTCCTGCCAGCCGCGTGGACTGATAGCGTGCGGGAATGATCCCTATCGTTTCCACGAAAGTTCTGTAATCCGTTGTGACAGTTCTTGGGGGCTTACGGTAGCAATGCCCACTTTCTCGACGACGATGCCGGCAGCCACATTGGAAAGAAATGCGGCATCCACCCTCTCTGCGCCGACGGCCAGGGCCGCCGCAAATGTGGCGACGACCGTGTCCCCGGCCCCGGAAACGTCGTAAACTTCGTGGGCCGCTGTCGGGATATGAATCATCCCGCGCCCTTTCTCAAAAAGGGCCATGCCGTCCTCGCCCAGCGTCATCAGAACGGCCTCGCATCTCAGCCGCTTCAAGATTTCCTTTCCGACCTTTTGGACCGGGAGACGGTCCGTGCGGCTCTCCCCGATGGCGCCATAGGCCTCTTGCCGGTTAGGGGTAATCACCGTCAC
>JBDRBD010000065.1:0-11634 GCA_043823025.1 Candidatus Omnitrophota bacterium
GGCATACACCTGTTTTTTCCAAATCATGGAGACAAACGACACTCCGTATTCCGTCTCGGAGGCAACCCATGACGCATCGGAGGCCTCAACATAGTAAGAGTGAACAAAATAAAAGTAGGAACCATCCGGAATTCCCTCCAAAAGCGGGCAGTCCTTTGTTCCTTTGCGCCAAACGCGGTTCCATCCGATATGGGGAATTTTAAGGGCTCCCTCCGGAAAATGCCGGACGCACCCCGGAAAGACGCCGAATCCGCGATGAGCCGGATCTTCCTCGCTTTCTGCAAAAAGAAGCTGAAGGCCGAGGCAGATTCCAAGAAAAGGCCTATCCCCCTTCAGGAAATCCAGAAGCGGTTCTCTAAGACGCAGGGCTTCCAGGTTCCGGACGGCGTCGCCAAAAGCGCCAACCCCCGGCAGTACCAGTTTTTCAGCTTTCGCGATGTCCTGGGATTTCTGCGTCAGGCACACCGCTATCCCAAGGCGCTCAAAGGCCTTTGCAACACTCCGGAGATTCCCCATTCCATAATCAACAATGGTGATCACAAGGTCCCTTTCGTCGAGGGGACCCCTTTCACCCTCGGGTCAATCTGCGTGGCCTCATCCAGCGCCCGGGCAATCGACTTGAATACGGTCTCGATGATGTGGTGCGCATCCTTCCCTTTTTCAATCCAGACATGGAGGGTTGCGCCTGCATTGAGGGCGAAGGCGCGCCACAGGTCCTCTGCATCGTCAATCGAATACGCATACGTTTCCTCTTTTGAGGCAGGACGGACGCTCCGATCAAGAGACGCTTCTTTTTTCGTTTCGGAATCATCTTTGAAATCCAAGTAAGGTCTTCCGCTTAAGTCGACAACCGCGCGTGCCACGGCCTCATCCAGTGGAAAGCTGCACGAACCGACCCGTCGGATTCCTGCTTTCTCCCCAAGAGCTTTCTTGAATGCCTCCCCCAGACAGATCCCGATGTCTTCGTTGGTGTGGTGCAGATCGACGCGGAGATCTCCTTTTGCGCGAAGCTCCAGGTCAAAAAGGCCGTGCTTCGCGAAAATTTCCAGCATGTGATTGAGAAAACCGATGCCGGTCTCGATGGTGGAATCGCCTTTCCCATCCACTTCCAAAAAACCACTGATCTGGGTCTCGCTGGTTTTGCGGTCAATGATCGCTTTTCTCATGAAGACCTCCCTGCCTCTTTCTGGTCAAAACGAATTTTTGCCGAGTCGTAGTGCTTCTTCAATCCTTCCAGTTTTGAAATTTCCTCGATGGGACCCATCGCCTTTTCTAACGCCTTCTTTGAAAATGAAATCACCGTGTGCGACTTGATGAAATCCGAAACGCTCAAGCCCGAAAAGAACCGTGCCGTCCCCCGCGTCGGAAGCACATGACTCGGTCCCGCATAGTAATCCCCGACAACGGTGGGAGAATAAGGCCCCAAAAAGATGGCCCCCGCATGCCGGATGCATCGCGCCCACTTGTTCGGGTTTTTGACCAAAATCTCCAGGTGTTCCGGCGCGATCTGATTGGCAATGTCAACTGCTTCCTCGATCTTCCGAACGAAAATGACGTAGCCCCGGGTATCGCTTTTTTTGGCGAGGCGGACAAGTTTCTTGGAAGTGGTCACCAGAACGGAGAGCCCCAGGGCGTGCTCCGCCTGGGCCGCCAGGTCGCTCATGACGAAATCGGGGTTGCTGTAGTCATTGGCAATCACGACAACTTCGCTCGGTCCCGCCACCATGTCGATGTCAACGATGCCGAAGAGCTGCCGCTTGGCTTCGGTGACATAGTCGTTTCCCGGCCCGACGATTTTGTCGACGCGCGGGAGGGTCTTGGTTCCGAAGGCCATGGCGGCAATGGCCTGGGCGCCGCCGACTTTGTAAATTTCATTCACTTTCAAGAGATTGGCGATTGCCAGAATGTGCGGATTGAGGCTCCCATCCTCCCTGGGCGGCGTCGTCATAATGATCCGGCGTACCCCCGCTATCTGAGCGGGCAGAACGGTCATGTAAACCGTGGAAACAAGCGGCGCCTGGCCTGCCGGGACATACACGCCTACGGTATCCAACGCGGAATTTCTTTTTCCAAGAACCACTCCTTCTTGATCCCGGATCTTCCACGATTTCTGAAGGGCGCTCTGCCGACGGTAAAAACGGGCGACATTCTCAATTACCACCTTGAGCTGGTTCACCAGTCCCGGGTTGATGTTCTGAAATGCGCCGTTGGTTTCCGCTTGGGTCACCTGCAGCGTTCGAGGCGTCAGTTTGACGCGGTCGAATTTGCGGGTATACCGCAGCAGCGCATCGTCCCCGTGAAGGCGGACATCTTCGATAATCCGCCGCACGCGCTCCTCCACCCGGAGGTTGCGGTAGGCGGTGCGGTTTGTGATTTTTTGAAATTCACGACTCCCAGGATAAATGCGTTTCATCTCACCTTTTCCTCAATCAGTTTCTTCACAGCGTCGACGGCAGAGGGCCATTTCTGGGAATCCCCGCCGCCCCCTTTCGCAAGGCGATCGGTTCCTCCTCCCTGGCTCCCTGTGATCTCCGCAATTTTCGATAACGCCGCTCTTGCACCCACAGTTCCGTCGCTGCCGACGACATAAAAAGGCTTCCCGTCGTCGTCTTCACCTTTTAAAACAGCGATCCAAGAGCCCGACCGCTGGGCCCGGAGAATATCAATGGCAATAGGAAAGTCCTCCTTACGATAAAAACTGGAGGCATCCGCATAATAATAGAAAACGATGTCCCCGAACGTTTCTTTTCTTTTTTCCATTTCATCCACAACGCGGTTGATTTGTTCCTTCTTTTTTCCCGAACTTTCCTGTTTGACCTTTTTCAGCTGGTTCTGCAAATGACGGATCCTTGCAAGGATTTCTTGCTTCAAGGATTCCATCCCCATTCCTTCCTTGAGAAGCGGTGGCCTTTGGGCTTCGGATTTTGTCTCCCGCTGCATCTCTTGGACGGCGTCCATCACTTTGTCCTCGGGCACTTTGAGAACTGACGCCGCTTCGCGCATCGTTTCCCGATAGGCCTTGGCCTCCCGGTATTTCGGAAAAGTTTCGAGCGCTTCGAAACGGCGTTTCTCATTTTCAGCGGAATGCCCGTCTAAAATTTTCAGGGCTGCCGCCATCTGATAAATTTTTTCTGCATCGCTCGTTAACTTCCGGCTTGCTTCGGAACCGGTCAGCGCTTCCATACGGCGGGTGCCGCTTCCGATGGAACTTTCGCGGAGAATCCAGAATAAACCAACGTCACCCGTTCTGGCGGCGTGCGTCCCGCCGCAGAGCTCTTTGGAATAGTCGGAGATGCGCAGCACGCGAACGTTCTCTCCGTATTTCTCGCCGAAGAAAGCGATGGCGCCTTCTTTGCGGGAATCCCCGCGGCTCATCTCCTTGGGCTCCACCGGATCGTCCCGAAAGATATGTTCGTTCACCCGCTCCTCCACCTGCCGCACCTCCTCCGGCGTCATGGGCTTCGAATGCATGAAATCAAAGCGAAGCCCCTCCGGCCCGACCCACGAACCGGCCTGCTGGACATGCGTCCCGAGGACTTCCCGAAGGGCGCTGTGCAAAAGGTGCGTGGCCGTGTGATTTTTCATGATGGAGCGCCGCCTTGCCTCATCCACAACCGCCTGCACATTCTGGCCCGAATGCAAACGGCCCTTTTCCACTTTTCCCCGATGAACAAGGGCTTCCCCCAGATGCTGAGTATCCTCGACCCGGATATGCGCTGTTTCGGACTCTAAAATCCCTGTGTCGCCGACCTGCCCGCCCTGCTCCCCGTAAAAAGGAGACCTGTCCATGAAAATTTCAACCGCGTCCCCCTCCCGGACTTCCTCCGCCCGCTCGCCGTCCCTGAAAATCGCGATGATCTTTGCCTCCTCCACCCGGCACGTCTGGTATCCGACGAACTCGGTCTTCAAATCAATGTGCATTTTCTTCATCGCATCCGCGCCGAAGATATCGCCCTTCATCTGACTTCCTTTTTTTGAGCGCGTGCGCTGGGCTTCAAGTTCCTCTTGAAAAGCTGTCTCATCCAAAGCCACCCCTTTGCGTTCAGCGGCATACCGGATCAGATCCAGCGGCAGTCCCAACGTATCGTAAAGATAAAAAATATCTTTCCCCGGCAAGGACTTCTTTCCTTTTTGCAGCTGCTCTTCGAGCAGACTTTCTTCCGTCAAAAGCCCCTGTTCCAGCGTCTTCTCGAACGATTCCTCCTCGGTCAAAACAACCCGGCTCACGCGCTGGCGCGATTCCAAAAGATCCGGGTAGGGTTCACGCATCGCTTCCGCCACCAGAGGAACCATGTTGTGCAAAAAGGGCGTTTTGATCCCAAGTGTTTTGGCGCTGAAACTCGCGCGGCGGATCAGGGTGCGCACAACGTATCCCCGTTCTTTATTGGAAGGCATGACGCCGTCCAAAACAGCAAATGAGACGGCGCGGGCATGGTCTGCAATGCGGTTCACCCAGGCGCGCTTTTCCCGCTCACCTCCGGACAGGCCCGCTTCCTTCAGAATAAACGCAACGAGTTCCTGGAAGACGTCCATTTCAAAATTGGTCCGGACTCCCTGCATCACCGCCGCCATCCGTTCCAGCCCCATGCCGGTGTCGATATTCTTGGCCGGAAGGTCCTTGAGGGATCCGTCTCCCTGACGGTCGTACTGCGTAAACACCAGATTCCAGACCTCCGTAAAACGCCGGTCGTCGTAAGAGGCGTCGGGATTTTTCGGATCCCAATCATAAAAAATTTCGGAACAGGGGCCGCACGGCCCGTTGGGGCCCTCCGCTTGTACATTGGAAGGCCAGAAATTTTCTTTCGGCCCGAACTTGAAAATCCGCTCCTCCGGCACCCTGATTGTTTTGAGCCAGATGTCATAGGCCTCGCGATCTTCCTGATACACGCTGACGGCGAGGGAATCCGGCGGAATCCCAAGCTCCCGGGTCATGAACTCCCAGGCCCATGCAATCGCCTCTTTCTTGAAATAATCCCCGAAAGAAAAGTTCCCGAGCATTTCAAAAAAGGTGTGGTGGCTGGGCGTATGCCCCACATTGTCCAGATCCCCCGTCCGAAGGCACTTCTGGCAGCTCGCCGCACGGCGCAGCTCTTTTTTCTTGCCGAGAAAGTATTCTTTGAACTGATTCATCCCTGCCCCCGTGAAAAGGAGCGTGGGGTCGGATTGCGGCACAAGGGAATCGCTCGGAAAAATTTTGTGGTCCTTTTTTTCAAAAAAGGCCAGAAAGTGCCGGCGGATTTCGTTAACGGTCATGGGTTTCGGGGGCATCTTTCTCCAATAGCTCCGAGACGAGTTCGTGCGTGAATCCCCGGCTTCTCAAAAAACGATAAAGACGTTCATATCGCTTTGGGTCTTTGGGACCAATCCTTTTGTGCCGGGATGCCAGGAGCCGCTCCGCCATGGCCCGGTCGCTCTGCGGCGTACTCCCCAGGGCCTCCTGAATCACCGAAGGATTCACTCCCTTCGCCCGCAGCTCCTGGGCAAGGAGTGCTTTGGAAACCGGCTTGAACTGAACCCGATTCTCAATCCAGAATCTGGAAAATGCCTCATCATCCAGAAGCCGCTTTTCTAGAAGCTCCTGAAGCACGATATGGCAGGTCTCTTCGGTAAACGTCTTGCGCAGGCGGGTCGTCAATTCCCACGTACTTCTTGGACGGAATCGGAGGAGTCGGAACGCCGCCTTCCGGGCTTTCTCAACGTCTTGAGCGACGCCCTCGCCTCCACTCACTTTTCCCTCAACACCGCAAAGCCCCGGTGGGTGCGGATGAGACAATCTCCCTGAACTGCCCCTATCGCTTTCTGATAACTGGCAAGGTCCTGAATCGGGAATCGATTTATCTGATAGATGACATCCCCCGCGCGCAGACCCGCGCGGTGCGCCGGGCTCCCCGTCTCAACGTCGCGTACAACAACTCCCTGGTTCACTTCAGCGCCCAGGCGTTTCTTGAGTTCGGGGTCCATCTCATGAACCTTCAGTCCTCGCCAAGACTCCTGTTTCACCACGGCTGGCGCGACGGCCTCTCCAGGCCTTTCGCCTATTGTCATCTGAACAGAAAGTTTCTTCTGGTCTCGGAGAAGGTCAACGGTCATTTTGTCTCCCACATCGGAGCGATCAATCCGTTTCTTCAGGTCCTGCGCGTCCTGAAGAGGCTCCTGGTTAAGCGCCGTAATCACGTCGCCCACCTTGATCCCCGCCGTCTCTGCTGGTCCGCCGGGGACGACGTTGGCTACCAGCACCCCTTTCCGCTCCGGCAGCGCAAAATACCGTTGAAGATCCTCGTCAACATCCTGAATGTTCATTCCAAGCCAGCCATACGCGATTTTTTTACCTTCGACCAGCTGACTCAAGATGCGTCGGGCGCTATTGGCCGGAACCGCAAATCCGATCCCCTGGTATCCGCCGGTCGTCGAAAAGATCGCCACGTTGATCCCAATGATTTCCCCTTTCAAGTTGACAAGCGGTCCGCCGCTATTTCCCGGGTTGATGGCGGCATCCGTTTGAATTAAGTCCGTATAATCGCGATCCCGCCGGGCACTTCGCGGAAGGGCTCGACCCGTGGCGCTGACGACTCCCACGGTAACCGTCGGTTCCGGATTATTCACCAAGTGCCCAAAGGGATTGCCAATGGCAATGGCCCATTGGCCGATGCGGACTTCATCCGAATCGCCTAATTTGGCGAAGGGAAGATTTTTCGCATCGATCTTGAGGACGGCGAGATCCGAACGGGGATCCATGCCTGTGACAATACCTGTAAGCTTCCGGCCGTCGGACAGGATCACGGTGATCTCGTCCGCCCCTTCGATCACATGCTCATTGGTCAGGATGTAGCCGTCCGGATTGATAATGACCCCTGAACCGAGCCCCAGCCTCTGTAATTCCTTCTCCGGCATCTCCCCAAAAAACTCCCGCAGGAACTCGTTCAGGAATTCGTCGTAAGGGTCCCGGCTGCCGAAATAAGGGGTGCGGATCCCGACGCGCTCCGTATGGACGGTGCTGATATTGACCACGGCGGGTCCGACCGTCTCGGCAACGCGGACAAAAGCCTCCTGAAGCTCTTCGGCGCTTTGGGCAAATGCCGCCGTCGCCGCGATACAGCCAGAAATGGCCGCAATCGCACACGCGCCAAGAATCCCCCTTGTCCGAAATATCCCTTTTAGCATGCAATCCTCTCCTGCTTTAGCGGCCTAACACAAGCTTTTCGCGCACCTTTTTCTCAACGGCGTCGAGAATTTTTGGATTTTCCTTCAGGAAAAGCCGCGCATTGTCCTTTCCTTGGCCGATCCGCTCATCGCCGAACGAAAACCACGCCCCCTGTTTCTGGATAACACCCGCTTCCTCCGCCGCCTCCAAGACGCCGCTCGTCCGCGATATCCCCTCGTCGCAGTAAAGGTCAAACTCTGCCTGTTTGAACGGCGGAGCGACTTTATTTTTCACGACCTTGACCCGGACACGGTTCCCCACGATTTCTTCCTCGCCCTTCTTAATGGAACCGATACGGCGGATGTCTAACCGCACCGAGGCGTAAAACTTGAGCGCCCTTCCGCCGGGGGTTACTTCGGGGTTGCCGAACATGACACCGATCTTCTCCCGGATCTGGTTGATAAAGATCATGCACGTCTTTGATTTTGAAATCACAGAGGTTAGTTTCCGAAGGGCCTGGCTCATCAGGCGCGCCTGGAGTCCGACATGGGCATCGCCCATGTCCCCTTCCAGCTCCGCCCGCGGGACCAAAGCCGCCACCGAGTCAATCACCACGACGTCCACGGAGTTGCTCTGAATCAAAAGCTCGGCGATCTGAAGCGCCTGCTCGCCGGTATCCGGCTGCGACACCAAAAGGTCGTCGAGATTCACGCCCAATTTTCGGGCGTAATCCGAATCAAAGGCATGCTCCGCATCGATGAAGGCGGCGACCCCGCTCTGTCGCTGGGCCTGCGCAATGATTGACAGCGACAGCGTCGTTTTCCCGCTGGATTCCGGGCCAAAAATTTCGATGACGCGGCCGCGCGGAACGCCTCCGATACCCAGCGCCATATCCAGCGAAAGAGCCCCCGTCGGAATGGCGGGGACGTCAACCCTGAATTCGGGACCGAGCCGCATGATGGCACCCTTTCCGAACTCTTTTTCAATCTGGCTGACGGCAATCTCCAACGCCTTCTGCCGCGACTGCCGTAATTGCTCCGCATCTTTATCTTTGTCTCTAGTTTCTTTTGCTTTCTCTACCACGATGTCCTCCCTCCGGCTCCAGACTTTTTCTCCTGGCTCCGTAAACAAACAAGGGTCTAGAGAATGGCCGATTCTAACCCCTTTTGCTTCGCGTCATAACATACGCTGTGCTCAACAATTATAAAAAATCCCCCCCTTTTTGTAAAGGAAAAAAATCTTGCCAAATTTCCTGTTTTTTGTATAATAGGAGAAACATAACATCTTTTATAACAAGGAATTAGAGAAAGTGCCATGAGGCGGGGAAAAACCGTTTCCGTAGAACTGGTCAGCGTCGGATCAGAATTGCTCCGAGGCGAACAAAAAGATGATAATTCTCCTTATCTGCTCAGGGAACTGTCAAAAATCGGTTTTTCCGTCAAGCAGGTCACAGTTGTCCCCGATTTTCCCTTTCCCCCACTGGTCAAAACCCTCCGAAATGCCCTTCGGCGAACAACGCTTTTGGTTGTTTCCGGAGGCCTCGGCCCTACGGATGATGACCTGACGCGGCAAGCTGTCGGGCGATCTCTCCGAAAACGGCTGGTTTTTTCTCCGTGTCTCTGCGAAGAAATTCGAAAGCGGTTTCAAAAAAGAGGGATGGTCATGCCGAAGATTAACGAGCGGCAGGCCTATCTGCCGCAGGGAGCGCGCGCGCTTCCGAATCCCGTTGGGACTGCCCCGGGGATCCTTTTGGAAATCCGGAATAAAATCCTGATTGCGCTTCCCGGCGTTCCCCAGGAACTGCACGCCATTTTCCAAGAAAGCGCGCTTCCTTATTTGAAACGGTGCTTCCCCCGTCTGGCTGAAAAACAAAGTGTCACATTGAAAACAACGGGGCTTCCCGAGTCGCGGATCAATGAACTTTTGGCGCCGCTCATCCGAAAAGAAAAGCAAATCTCTTTCGGGTTCTACGCCCATCCGGGCGAGGTAGATATCAGACTCTCGGCCGCCTCCAGTGGACCCCGCGCTCGCACCGTCCTTCAAAGAACTGAACGGGCTGTGCGCCGCCGCCTGGGCGGCTTTCTTTTTGGAACGGATGAGGAGACCCTTGAAGGAGTGGTTTTCCGTCTTCTTGAAAAGAGAAAAAAGACTGTTTCGGTCGGAGAATCCTGCACCGGAGGAATGCTCTCCGGTTCGCTCACCCGGCTTCCCGGAAGTTCCCGCCATTTCAAAATGGGCGTCGTCGCCTACAGCAACGAAGCGAAGCGCTCGCTCCTGGGAGTCCCGGAAAAATTGCTTCTGGAACACGGAGCGGTCAGCGAACCTGTCGCAAAGGCCCTGGCGCGACAAGCGAGACATCGCGGAAAAACAGATTTCGGTTTGGGGGTCTCGGGCATTCTCGGGCCGGGAGGCGGAACAAAGAAAAAACCGGTAGGGTTGGCTTATCTGGCCCTTGCAACGCCTACCACGTGCATTGCGGAGAAACATCTTTTCCACGGAACCCGCGAAATGCGAAGGATCCGTGTGGTGAAGGCGTCACTTGACCTCTTGCGGAGGGAGCTCAAATGAAGACACAACTTACGGAACGCAGTGACGTAAGTTGTTGTCTGAATTTGACCCCGCCCTTTTGACGATGATAAGATATGCACGATGTTCATGTTTTATAAGTCAATAAACCAGTCAAAAGGGCGGGGTTCAATTCGGCCTGATGATTTACCTCGCCCATTAGGAGCTCGGTAAATCATGGCCTCATTGGAAGTACTCCGCACCTTTATCGCATTCCCTACCAGTGAGAGCCTGATTCAGAAAATTGACTCACTCCAAAGTGAACTGAAAAAACTGAAACTGGATGCCAAGTTTGTCGATCCGCATAAAATCCATCTCACTCTGAAATTTCTTGGGGACACTCCTGTTTCCTCCCTTGAAAAAATCCAAAAGGCCGTGGAAGAAGTTGCGAAACACCATGTACCCTTCTCCGTGTCGATCGACACCTTCGGCGCCTTTCCGAATTTCCGCGCGCCGCGGGTGCTTTGGGTCGGAAGTCAGGAAGGATCCCGGGAAGCGGAAAACCTTTCAGGAGAACTCAGCGAAGCGCTCTCAGCGTTTGGATTCGAGAAGGAAGAGAGGAAGTTCAAGGGACACCTGACCTTGGCGCGCCTGCGATCCCTCAAAAATGCAGGGCGCCTCAGCGAATTTGGCGAGAACTACGTCCTGCCTTGGAAGGAAACGTTCGTTTGCGAAGCCCTCACCCACTACAAAAGCACCCTCACCCCCAAAGGCGCCCTCTACGAGCCGCTCTGTCAACTATCATTGGCGGCGTCTTGAATAAGTAGTGGAATGATTTCATCCATGGCGGACTCAAGGGATTTCTCCACGGAAAGCATAGCAGCAAGCCCTGCCTTGGCCAGGAGCCGTTTTGACGCTGTCTCGCAAAAGCAATAGCCGTACCCTTCCTTGCGGATGAGTTTCAGCCTTCCTTCACCCAGTTTACCGATATGGTAGGAAATCTCATCCATTTCCAGGGTAGGAATATACTGGGAAAGATGCGATAGCTGCCGTTGCGTCAAAGGGGCGGCAATGATGTGATGCGCCCCGAGAAGACGGAGGAATGCTTCCGGCGGTAATTCATTCAAATCATAGGCGCAGATTGCCTTCATCGCAATATTACCCAGATGATGATGAAGTCTTTCCTCGAAATCGAGGAGTCCCCTGCGCTCTTCCGGAGCCGCCTTTTGAAGGAGCATTCCCTGATCTCCGATAACCCGGAGCCCCGTATAACCCTCCTGAAGTGCCTGTAACGCCTCTTCTTCGTATTTTTTCTGAGAGGCCTCTGGATCAAAAGTCCCATGAGGCCTGTACCATTCCCGTTCGGAGAAAATCTTCACCTTTTCCGGGGCAATGTCCCCCCAGTTGAGATAAATCCGAATCTGGCTCGGGTAATCGTCCTCCGTCAGGTAAATGCATTTTTCATTTTTATCAATGCCGTCCCGGAGAAACGGGAGAAAGAGAAACATCTTGCTGTAGGCATCCCGGTAAAAGAAAAGAAGATGGGAGCGATGGGGCTCAGGCAGGAGGACCGGTCCGTTTCCCAAAAACACTTTTTTTCCCAATGCGGCAATGTCCCGCGCCACCAGCTCCGGGTAAACAGGGCAGCTTTTATGCTGCCCGCCTGCTCCGCAGTAGGTGTAAGCCATTTCGCGGCTTTTGGGCGAAAGGTTTGTTACATGACATGTTACATAACCTATGTTACTGTAAGGACATACCATAATTTTTCACCGCTTCTATTAAAAGTATACCTTGCAAAAAGAGTGCTGTCAAGTAACATAACGCGATGAATTTTATCGTCATTCAATGTTTTGATATTTCGATATGTTGAAAAGTATCTACATGTTGTGTTGAGGGAAACAGATTCGGAATAAAAATTCCTTTAGGGAAGACGAAGCCGGTAGAGTTGAATGTCAGGCGTCCGGGCAACTTTTTCAAGGCGAAAGGTT
>JBDRBD010000066.1:0-2200 GCA_043823025.1 Candidatus Omnitrophota bacterium
CTTGAAGGATGAACGCCTGGACAAGCTCGCCTCCTCGGTCCAGTCCAAAAAAATCACCTACCTCCAGTTTGGCCTCATGGATTCGCCGCTCCTCTGCGGCCACCCGGACCGAGGGCTCAATTTCACCCAGGTCCAGGATGCGGATGCCTTTGCCCACGTTCTCCGCGCGTATGATGATTATGAGGACCCCTTGAAGGCCTTTCAGGGAATGGAAAGCGATTTTATCCTGAAGGACCTGGAGGCGGCGGATCAATCCGTCAAAAAAATAGAGGGCGAACTTAAAAAGGGAAGGAAGGAACGGGAAAAAGAGTCGGCGGCGCTGAAGAAGTGCCAGGAAACGCTTCGTCAGGAAAAGCCGCTGCGGGGTCTTGCGTTGACGCCGGAGGAAATGAAAGAAATCCGTTCGTACGGATTTCTCTCTCAGAAACCGCTTCTGGTAGTCTTCAATATTGCCGAAGGGGATATTGGAAAAACGCCCGCACTTTCAACGTATCTTGAAAAAGGCGGTTTTCGATGGGTGGCCTTCTGTGCCAAGACAGAATCGGAGCTATTCGAACTCAAGGAAGAGGAACGGCAAGAATTCATGAAAGACCTCGGCATCCAGGAACCGGCCCAGACACAATTCATCCGGACCGCCTTCCAAACATTGGAGCTCATTTCTTTCTTCACGTATGTGGGGGAGGAAGCAAGGGCCTGGGCCCTTGAAAAAGGGACTCCTGTGCTGAAGGCCGCCGGGGAAATCCATTCAGATATCGCCCGCGGCTTCATCAAAGCCGAGGTGTTCTCCTTCCAAGATTTCATGGAGCACGGCTCCGTCCATACCCTCAAAGAAAAAGGACTTCTCCGTCTCGAAGGGAAGGAATATGTGGTCAAGGATGGGGATGTCCTGAACATCAAATTCAGCGTTTGAAAACAAGGTGACGGGACACCCCTCTGTAAATATCCTGGGGGATGTTTTAAAACGTCCCTTATTTGCAAGGGGTTATCCGTGGCAATCCGCTAAAAATCCGCGAATGACGGTCGATGGCTTCTATCCGCTCTACGCTATCCGCAATTTTCTGGTCGCTGGTTTTTGGTTTCTCATTCTCACACACACCCATTCACTCACCCACCGCTTTTCATGGCTTGTGTGATGCGTGCGGCTATGATATAATTTCCCCGCCATGGTGATTCCTTCGTTTCGCCAATATCTGGAGCTTTCCAAAAAGTTTTCACTAGTTCCTGTTGCTAAACAGGTTACAGAGCTGGTTTCCCCGAAGGAACTTTTACGGGGATTTCTCCACTTCCGTTATCCTTTTCTCCTCGAGAGCGCCCGAGCGCATCCGGTCACGGGACGTTTCTCTTTTTTGGGATGGGATCCCCTTTTGAGCTTCAAGAGCAAGAAGGACTGGATCTGGATTGAGAGGAACGGGAAAAAGGAATCGATGCGGGGCGAACCGCTCAAGGTGCTTCGGCGGATCCTTTCTCAATATCACTCGCCGAGGATTCCCGAACTCCCCCCATTCACGGGAGGCGCGGTCGGTTATTTCAGTTATGAGGTGCGGCATTTTTTTGAAAAGCTTCCTGATTTTGCAAAAGACGACCTTCTGCTTCCGGACATTCTCTTTTTACTGATCGACCGTGTGATTGTGTTTGACCATATTGAAAACAAAATGTGGCTCATTGCGAATGCGCATTCGCAGGATGGACAGAGAGGCTACGGAAAGGCGCTGGATGACATTGAAGAGATGGAAGCGCTTCTCCAGCAGGGCCCTTCCTTTGAAGCGGAGTCAGAAAACCCAAGGCCGGTTTCGGTGCTCTCTCTTCCAATATGTCCTGCATGGAATTCAAGTGGATGGTGGAGCGGGCCAAGGCGCACATCCGTTCAGGGGACATCTTTCAAGCCAATCTTTCCCAGCGGCTTCAGGGGTCTTTCGCCGGATGTCCTTATTCTCTTTATGACCATCTCCAGAGTATCAATCCGTCGCCTTTTGCGTCCTATTTTGATTTTGGCGATTTTGCCATTGTCAGCTCTTCGCCGGAGCGGCTTGTTAAGAAATCAGGAGAGGGGATCGAAACGCGCCCTATCGCCGGAACCCGGCCCCGCGGGAAAGACTCCTTTGAAGATTTGCAGAAACGGATCGAACTCATCTTGAATGAAAAAGAACGGGCCGAGCATCTCATGCTGATTGACCTTGAAAGGAACGATTTGGGCCGGGTC
>JBDRBD010000067.1:0-9146 GCA_043823025.1 Candidatus Omnitrophota bacterium
GAGGCCACCGAACGGGCATCGTCGGGTGCGTAACAGCTCTTTTTCCCTTCGGTCCCGCACCGTTCCGAGGGCCAGCTTCGAATGCAAAGTCCAACCACTTCATGGCCCTGTGCACAAAGGAGGGATGCCGCAACAGAGCTATCCACCCCTCCGCTCATTGCCACAATAACTCTTCCCCGCTTCACCATTCAGCTGCCTTCTCTTTCCAACCAGTTTTATTCGTAACTCCTTTTCAAACCGAGTGGTTAGTATAACACAGGAAACCTGTTTTTGCAAGAAAACCGGACGGGCAGACGACGAAAGCCTCAACGGTCGCACTGCAGCGTGTAATCTGCAATCTGGACAAGGAATTCCCGTGATTCCTGCGCGCGGAGGTCTGAGATCGCATCTTTTGCGGACCGAAGGTAGGACCGGGCGCGCTGGAAGGAACGCTCCAGAGTGCCCCGCTTCTGAATGAGGCGGCGGATTTCCTCCATGATATTCGGGTCTCCCGAATCACGGAAGAGCTGTTCAAATTTTTCTCTTTCGGGACCGGACATCTCTTGCAAAAGATAAATCAGGGGGAGGGTCGGTTTCCCTTTCCGAACATCCGTCCCCAAGGACTTTCCAAGTCTTTTCTCGCTTCCCACCAAATCAAGACAATCGTCGATGATCTGAAAGGCGATCCCGAAAAGGCGGCCGTATCGCGAAAGAGGCTCAATGGTTTTTTCGTCCGCGCCTCCCAGATGCGCCCCAAGTTCGCAAGCGGTAGCGATGAGAGAAGCCGTTTTGCGTTCAATCATGGATAGATATGCCCCTTCTGAAAGAGTAAAATCATACCGATGTTCCAGCTGGGACAGTTCACCCATGCACATGATGCGTGCGGTCTCCGTCAGTGCATGGACGGGCCGCATATCCTTCAAAGTCGCGAGAAGAATAAACGCCTTGGCATAGAGGTAATCGCCGATCACCACTGAAACGTCATTTCCCCATCGGACATTCAGACTCTCTTTCCTTCGCCGCAGTGCCGCTTCATCCAGCACGTCATCATGAATCAGGGTCGCCGTATGCAGAACTTCAACCGCGGTGGCAAGAGACACAACATCCTGGGTCACCCGCCCGCCGGCCTTGGCCGAGATTAACGCAAGTGCCGGACGGAGTTTCTTTCCCGATTCTTTAATGAGAAAGTTAAGAATCGTGGTGCTGAAGCCGTCGTAGCCCCGGAGCTCCTTCTCGAACTCCCGTCCCACTTGTACCAGCTCTTCCTGAATAGGTTTATAGATATCTGTCAGTTTCATGTTAAGTCCGCGGAAGACGGGGGGAGGCGCTTTCCGTCCTTTCCGCGAAGAGTCCCAATCACTTCCGCAATAACTGCTGCGCTTTTCTTCAAATCGCAGTCGGAGTGCGCCAGGCTCAGGAAAGAGGCCTCGTAGGGAGACGGCGGAAAATAGAGACCCTTTTCCAGAGAACCATGAAAAAACCTCTTGTAGGCCTTCTTGTCCATCGTCCGAAGGTCGCCAAAGGACCAAACCGAAGTCACTCCGAAAAAGGGCGAGAGAAGCGACCCGACGCGATTCACGCACCCGGGAATTCCCTTTTGGGAAAACGCCTTTCGAAATGCCGCCTCCAGAAAGGCCCCTTTTTCTTCCAGGGTTTGATAGGTGCGCTTCCTCTCAAGAATCTGGAGAACCTTGTTTCCTCCGGCAACAGACAGAGAATTCCCGGAAAGGGTGCCTGCCTGATACACAGGGCCTTCCGGCGCCAGGAGATCCACAATGCTCCGCTTGCCCCCCACCGCGCCGATGGGAAGTCCTCCGCCGATAATCTTGCCGAGGGTTGTGAGGTCGGGGACAACGCCGTAACGAACCTGCGCCCCGCCGTGGGCGACCCTGAAACCAGTGATGACTTCATCGAAAATAAGAAGACTCCGGTACCGCATCGTGAGTGCGCGCAGCCTCTCCAGAAAACCGGGTTTTGGAGGAATAACGCCCATATTGGCCGCAACCGGCTCCACGATCACGCAAGCAATTTCCCCTCCTTCCTTCTGAAAAAGGTCCCGAATGGCCGTGAGGTCGTTGTAGGGTAAAACGACCGTTTTCGTAAGGACCTCCTTCGGGATGCCGGCGCTGGTCGGGATTGAAAGACTGAGGGACCCAGACCCGGCGCCAACCAGGAGTGCGTCCGTATGTCCATGATAACACCCTTCGAACTTCACGATCTTCTCACGTTGCGTATAAGCGCGGGCCAGACGAAGCGCCGTCATCACCGCTTCAGTTCCGGAATTGACCAGCCGGATCTTTTCCAAGGCCGGCATGGCCTCATGAATACGCTGGGCGAGCTCTACTTCGCCCTGCGTCGGCGTGCCGAAACTCGTCCCTTTCAGCAGCGTCTTATGAAGGGTCTCGGTGAGGTCCGGGTGGGCATGCCCCAAAATGAAAGGCCCCCATCCCATCACGAAATCGATATAGACATTCCCGTCGACATCGCAGAGTTTGGAGCCAAAGGCCTTCTCGATGAATCGGGGCGTTCCCCCGACCGCCCGAAACGCACGGACAGGCGAATTGACCCCTCCCGGAACAAAGCGTTTGGCCTGCTTCCAGAGAAGCTCACTTTTCGAGACTGAAATTTTGGATGCTCTCATAGGTAGCATTTTTTTCTTGTAAAAGACGCGCAATCTCCTTGGCAAAATACGTGATGAGAATATCCGCACCGGCTCGGCGGATGGCGGTCAAGATTTCCATTTTGAGCCGGTTTTCGTCGAGAAATCCCGTTTTGGCCCCCGCTTTTATCATGAGGTACTCCCCGCTGACGGAATAGGCCGCAATCGGAACGCGGAATTCCTGTTTGGCGCAATAAATGACGTCCAGATTCGGGAGGGCCGGCTTGACCATGAGGATATCCGCCCCTTCCTCCAGGTCAAAACGCATCTCCCGCAATGCCTGCTCGCGGTTCGCCGGATCGAGCTGATAGGTCGAACGGTCCCCGAACTGGGGGGCGCTGCGGGCGGCTTCGCGGAAAGGTCCGTAGAGGCTGGAGCAGTATTTACCGGCATAAGAAAGAATCGGGATGTGGGAATATCCGTGCTCATCGAGCCTTTTCCGAATAATACCGACGCGTCCGTCCATCATGTCGCTCGGTGCCACCATGTCGGAACCGGCCTCCGCATGAGAAAGGGCAATCTCGGACAACACCTCCAGGGTCGCGTCGTTATGGATGCGGAATTCATCCCCTCCCCCTTCTTCGACGATGCCGCAATGACCGTGGGAAGTATAGGCGCAGAGACAAACGTCCGTAATCACCAAAAGGTCATGGCATGTTTCCTTGACCGCCTGAACGGCCCGTTGGACAATTCCATCCTTTGCATAAGCGCCGGTGGCGCGACTATCCTTCCGCCCAGGAATTCCAAAAAGGAGTATGGCCGGAATGCCGAGCCTGCGGACTTCCTCCGCTTCCTGGACAAGGGTGTCCACCGAAAAGTGATACTGCCCTTCCAGCGACGGAATCGGGGAACGGACTCCTTTCCCTTCGACCGCAAACAAGGGCATGATCAGCTGATCTATGGAAAGACGCGTTTCGCGGACAAGTCTCCGGAGCGGCTCCTTCCCGCGAAGCCTCCTGAGCCGGGTGGCTGGAAATCCCATTTTAATTTCCTTTCATTTTTCAAGAGACCGATAATGTTTCACAATCGCCTCCAGAAGTCCTTCACAGGTATGACATTTGGCTTCAATGGACGCCCTCAGGCCGCGGGAACGACACTGCTGTGTTGTCACGGGACCGATGGAGGCAATGAGCGAATCATGCACCAACGATCTTGGCGCAATATTCGGAAACAAGGAAAAAAAGTGATCGACGCAGGAAGCGCTCGTGAACGTCACCAGGTCTATTTCCCTGTTGCGGAATGCATTCCGAATGAATCCCGTCGGCACCAAAAACCTCCTGGCCGCATAAAGATGCAGCACAGTGATGGAAGCCCCCATCCGTTTCAAAGAGCGCGAAAGATAACGGCGCGAGCCTTCGGCATGAATGAGAAGAACTTTCTTGCCGTGAAAGTCAAGTTTCCTTTCGCGAATCCGTTCCACGAGACCCTCCTGCGTGAACGTTTTCGGAATGAGAGAAACCGTGAAGCCGGTTTTGTGAAGGGCTTCTTTCGTCTTGGGACCAATCGCGGCGAATTTCATCCGCTTGAGCGCCCGGCGGGAATGTGGATCGTTTTTGCAATGCGAGAGAAATATCCGGACTCCGTTCACACTGTTGAAAAAGCACCAGTCATACCGGTCTAGCGATGAGAAATACGCTGCAAACTCCCCGGCTTGGCCTAACGGAACAATTTCGCTGGAAGGAAGCGACACGACTTCCGCCCCTTTCCTTTCAAGGAGTTTTGCAAATGAATCCTGTCCTTTCGGACGGGTCACGACGATCCTCTTCCCAAAAAGAGGCTTTGATTCAGTGGGAATGCGGCTTTGCGCCGCTCGTACAATTTTCATTTCAAAAGTGTTGCTGCGCCCAAATTGAAGAATTGCTCCCCGAGGCGCTCGCCGAGCCGAAAAGGGTCATCTTTCCCACAGAGACTTGTGCGGATTTTCTTCTGACCGTTTTCGCTCATAAGGACCCCCTCCAAAAGCATTTCCTCCCCCTGGACAAGCGCCAACGCCCCGAGGGGCAGCTGGCATCCGCCCCCGAGGCGCGAAAGAAATGCCCTCTCCGCCGCAACGCATCGCTCAGTCGCCGCGTCGTTGAGCCGTAACACCATTTCTTGAAGTGCCTTTTCATTTCGCCGGATTTGCAGGGCCAACGCCCCTTGGCCGGGCGCGGGGAGCATTACCTCGTATGGAATCGGCCAGACCTTCCCGTCCTCAAGACCGAGGCGCCGGAGGCCCGCCAGCGCCACGACCAGCGCTTCAAAGGCCCCCTCCTCCAGCTTCCGAAGCCGGGTATCGAGATTTCCCCTCACCCCCACCACTTCGAATGCGGCGTTAAAATGCAAAAGCTGTGCTTTTCGGCGCGCACTGCCTGTCCCGATTCGAGCTCCAGGGGGAAGTTCAAAAAGCGACCGTCCTCCCGGCGTTACTAAACCATCCTGCGGCGTTTCGCGCCGTAGCACGGCAGCCACTTGCAGGGCCTCCGGTCCCCGCGTCGGAAGGTCCTTGAGGCTATGGAGTGCAATATCGATTTTTTTGGAAAGGAGCGCTTCTTCGATCTCCTTTGTGAAAAAACCGGCCGTTTTGGCATGCCGCCCCGGAAGTACATCCGTCTTGTCGCCCTGCGTCCGGATCCATTTCAGCTGAAAATCGATTTTCGGGAAAAGATGTCTTAGTTGCGCTTGAACCGATCCGGCCTGGGCGACTGCCAGAGCGCTGGCGCGCGTGCCGATCACCACTCTATCCACGAGACATTTCCGTCGTCAGTAACTCCATACATCTTCTCGCTTCATTCCGAACCAGGGACATCCCCTGCCCCACGGCCGCGGCCCTCCCGGACTGCCCTAAGCGCGTGATTTTCTCGAGATCATCCATGTTATAGAGGAAAACATGGTCGATCTGGCCCACCCGGGGGTCTACATTCCTGGGAACGGCAATATCAATCAAAAAGAGCGGACGGCCCTGGCGGGCCTTCATCACCTGAAGGGCAAGTTTCTGGGTCACGATGAAATGAGGGCAGGACGCCGAGCTGATCACCATATCGGCGCGCTCCATATGTTCCGCCAGATGCTCCAGGGTGACCGCAAATCCTCCGAGTTTTTCGGCAAGCGTTTGCGCTTTCTTGATGGAACGATTGAGGACGGTCAAAACAGCAACGCCCTTTTTCAAGAGGTGCTGCGCCGCCAATTCCCCCATTTGACCCGCCCCGACGACGAGGAGAATACGGTCCCGGAGACTTCCGAAAATTTTTTCCGCCAGATCCACGGCCACGGAACCAACAGACAAATGCCCCCGTCCGATCTGCGTTTCCGTTCGGATTTTCTTCGCAATTCGCAGCGACCGCTGGAAAAGAAAATGGAGTGTTTTATCCACCTGCCGGGCCTGCTGGGCCGCCTGATAGGCCTGTTTCACCTGTCCGGTGATCTCACTTTCACCGATCACAAGGGAATCAAGGCCGGAGGCCACTTGAAACAGGTGCCGGACCCCTTTTTCGCCGGACATGACGTAGAGGGCATCGCGGCAAGAGGACGGCTCCACATGATGATAGTCGGCGAAAAAGGTTTTGACTCTCGAGAGTTCCCCGTTCCTTCTCGAAACGAGGGTATAGAGTTCGGTCCTGTTGCACGTCGAAAGAAGGACACAGGATGGGATTCCGGTGCGCTGTTTGAAAGCGTTGAGTGCCCCGGGAAGTTTTTCCTGCGAGACGGCAAAGCGCTCGCGAAGCGCGACCGTCGCCGTCCGGTGGTTTAACCCAACAACAACAAGCTGTTTCTGGTTCATCGATTACCCGATTCCATCAGGGAGCTTTTCCCCTAACCCTAAATCTGGCGGGCTCATGCAACACTTCGTTTTATCTTAACGCTAAGCTCCGTCTTTGTCAACGGAATGCAGGCGTGCGCGGGCCTTTTGAAGGACGCTTCGGCTGGTTGCAAAGGTGATTTTCTTCTGTGCTTTTGAAAAAGGAAGCCATTCGTGAGCAACGTGTTCTGGAGAAAGAGCGACAACTTCCTGGTCTGTCCGGGCAAGATAATACACAACAAACTTCAGAATGCGCTTTTTCTCAGCCCAGAAGAAGTAGCGGATGGTTTCGTTGAATCCCCTGACAAAAGTAAGCCGGGTAATGCCGGTCTCTTCGCGAACTTCGCGGCGGATTGTCCCTTCCGTTTTTTCGCCCGCCTCCCTATGCCCTTTCGGGAAATCCCAGTGCCCTTCCTCATAATGCAGCAGGAGAAAAAGGGGGCCTTCGGAAGTCCAGCGATAGATAACTGCACCCGCGGATTTTTCAACCGGCATCGGCTGACCTGATTTTCTAAACGGACGCTATTTTTGCGTCTTCTGCATCATTTGCGAAGACTGCGTCGGTGGAAGTGGATTGCTGGGAGGAGCGCTGGAAATCTTTGAAGCGAAGCCCGCTTCTTTATCTCGCACATAAATGTACAATTTCCATCCGAAGCAAAGAAAACTGAGAACAATAATCAGCGCCCCGACGAGTTGTCCGGTGGTTTTCAGATTTTTTTTCTGGCTGCTGGCTCTCTCGAGCACCCAGTAGCCAAGCGCTGCTGTTGCGAGATAAATGCTGATCATCGTTGCCTCCTTATGATTCACCGGACGGAAGTTTTTCAAACCCCCTGAAAAATGCTCCGGATCATGTCAAATTCCTCAAGGTAGGGGTCTTCGAGTTCCGGAAACTGTTTCATGTAGTCTTGGTACTCTGCGTCCAGGCCCCGAAGGTCCTTTCCGAGGGCTCCCAGGAGCCATAAAATATCCTCGTTTTCCTTGGGTGTTTCCCGGCTGATCCGTTCCAAATACTTCATAAACGCATCGGGATACCGGTCTATCAGAAAATAAACAAACGCCCAGCTCTGCGCATAGGCGGATTCCATCGCGTACAGCGCGATTCCGGGAAAGGAACCCATCTTATAGACCGTCAGATGTTCCACCGGGAAAAGGGCGTTTTCTTTCCGGGCTTTTTGGTAAGCATAGAGCCATCGTTTGTTCGTCGCGCCCAGCGGAGCGGCTTCCATGTACGTCGCAAGCCCCTCCACAAACCAAGAATTCGAAGCTTCCATCTGAAGCGGCTTGGCCTGGCTCTCCTTCATTTGCAGAAGTTCCAGCAGCAGTTCACGCTTTTTCTGGATATCCTTCTCTTCCAGAAAAGACCGCTTCTGTTCTGCTTCCTTCGGATCATACCCCTTCACGTTTGAGACAACAACCGTTTGGAGTGAATAATTATGAAAAAGAGCGTGCGTCAGTTCGTGCCGAAGGGTTTCTACGGTCTTTTCGCGATACATTCCCCGCATGACCGAATGAAGCGCTGAAAACTTCTTCATGACGTCATGCGCCTTCCCTTCGATGAAGACATGGCGGCGCTGGTCGACTTGGGATTCAACAGAAGCCACGGCCTGGTCCATCGCCTGTCCGGGAAGTTGCAGACATACCTCTTCGATGAGGGATGCGAACCGGTCCCCGAGCATATTGAAAAGAACGAGGATTTCAGTTTTTGGAGAAAAATATCCCGCAACCACCCATCCGGGGACTCCATCGGTCGCGGCATACTCGATAAAATCGGGCCAGTCGTCAAAAACAACAATATAATGTTCGACCGTCGCTTCCCGATCCTTTAAAAGAGGAAAGAAGGCAAGGTAAAAATCGGTGCCCAATTGACGGATGGTTTTCCGGTACTGCGTCACCCAGGTTGCATAAGAATCGGTGATCAGCGTGAAGGAGCCCTCCCGGTACCATTTCATCTTTGGAAATTGCGTCCGGAGGGATTCCTCAATCTTCAGACTTCGCTCGTTTTGAATCGGTTTAAAAGAAAGATATTCGATTTGGGTCCGGGGGTATCGACTGTTCGATAACGCCTCCCTCTTCGAGTTCGCGGCGGATGATGATGCTTTCCTTCTCGACACCGGCGATTTTTTCATCGAGAACGGTCTGATTGGTAAGATGGATCAGGACGGAATTCTTATGGGGCCAGCTCTCCGATGTTGCTTCAGGAAAAATGAGTCCTTCTTTTTCAGCCTGATATTTTCCTTTTTCAAGCTGCTCAATCTCATTGCGCGCAAACGTCACTTCCCCTCCCTCCCAAAAGATTGTCACCGCTTCTCGGTCTTCTCGAAGAAACTGCCCGCTGACGATAGCCCCGTTTTTCAGAGTAAGCGTTACGGGGTCGGGAGGCGGTCTGCGCTGCGGACGTTTCGCCATTGTTTCACGGATTTCAGCAAGGGAGAAAATTTTTTGGAAGAAATTCCTGACTGCCGGGATCGTGAGGGACTGGTAAAAAGCCATGGCCACGACAACCGCCCAAAAAATAATAAGGAAGGCTCTCTTCACTTTTGCTTCCCCTTTTGAAGGCAACACAAGGCCATGATATTAGACCTCCTTGTCAGGCGGAATGTGATGACTGAAGCATTTGCTGCAGCATCTTGTGGGCCAAGGGATTCATCCGAACGGTATACCGCGAGGAAGGAAAACTCCCCTGAAGCACTTCCTCCCGGTATCGGCGGACGGCGCGCTCAGCGGCCTGAC
>JBDRBD010000068.1:0-2788 GCA_043823025.1 Candidatus Omnitrophota bacterium
GCTTCCACTTCGGACCTTCGACAAAATCATCCCGATGCTGAAGACCGCCTCTGGTCAAGTGCAGCTTTTCTTCACTTTCTCAGGCTCGAAGCAGCGGGCTTTGCCCCACTTGGATATCATTCTGGAAGACTGCGCTTTTCAGGATACCGCACGTCAGCTTTCATGGAGCAAGGTGGATGGCCGCGTTCGCATTTCCAGAGACCGGCTCATCGTCAATGAACTGTGGGCGTTTCTGAACAATTTCCCCATCCGGTTCACCGGCGAGCTGCGCCGCATCGGCCATCCCCGCCTTATCGCGGAGTTGACCACCTATCCGGGGCAGGTGCCGGGACTACGGGCCCAGAATCCCTTGAATCTGGGTATTCGTTTTCTGGGAGATGTTGACGCAAAAGGCGGATATGGCAATCTCTGGCTGACCAACTTTATTTACGGAGAAAAGGGCGATATCAAAGAGAAATGGAAATTTTCTGTTCATGAACTCAGAGCCGGTGGCCCCCTTTCCCCGAAAGCGTTGTCGGAGGGAGTGACATTAACGTCTCAGGGGCTTCTTGTCCGGAACGAAAGGCCCGATTCGATGTTTGACCATTTTTCCATGCGGAAGGCCAAATTTTTCATTTCCAGCCAGCCTGAAACGTTCCGATGCGACCTGACCGAAGGGACCTTCAATCGCGGAGCCCTGTTCCTTCAGACGTGGCTGAAGATGGGAGTATTCCCGGACGTTTCCTGGACAGCAAGCGGCGCTCTCTCGGAAGCCGACGCGGCGTCGCTCGCCAGCCGTTTCAATCAGCATATTCCTGTCAGCGGTCGCCTCTCCGCGGAGGGCACATGGCACCAGGACAAAAACCACTCGCAATTTTCAGGGCGATTCCGGCTTTTTGACGGTGAAGTCGGTCCGACGGCTGCCCTGGAACAGCTGGCGAACGAAACAGGGATTGAGCCGCTCCGGCAGATTCGGTTCCAGGAATATTCGGGCTATGTGGTTTATCGGGATGGAGATTTGAATCTGAATGACGTGCACCTTCGCAGCGATGAGGCGGATCTCAAAGCAAATGTGAAGATGAAGGAAGGACGTTTGGTCGGGACCCTTTCGGCAAAATTCACAGAGCCCTCGGTGCGGAAATCTTCTGATTTGCGGCGGCTCCTCCGGTACCTTGGAGAGAAGGACTGGGTCGATTTCGATTTCAGAATCGTCGGGACGCGCTCGGCACCCCGCATTCAGTGGCTGACCGGCGAGTTCAAACGGAAAGTGGAGGCGAAACTTCCTCCGTTTCTCCGGAAACGGCTGGCTCGGGAAATGGAAAAACTCCTTCTTGAAAGGCGGGCTGCGAAACTTCCTTAGCCGTCTTCATGCTATAATGTTTCCATGTGGCTATGGCTGGCGCTTGCGTGCGCATTTTTCGTAGGAACCGGAGACATTCTTTCCAAATCTGCCCTCCGGACATCTCATGAAAGAAGTGTCGGTCTTTCTAGAGTTTTGTTTACCCTTCCGATATTGGGAGCGGTGTTATGGGCGCGGGGTGCTGTCCCCCTCGCGTCTTCTTTCTGGCTCACCCTCTTGGTCATGCTCCCTTTTGAATTGAGCGCCTACCTTTTATATCTTCGCGCCATCCGTCTCTCGCCCCTTTCTCTCACGATCCCGTTTTTGGCGCTGACCCCCGTTTTTACCATTCTCACCTCTTGGGTTCTGCTCGGGGAGCGCATTTCTCTTCTCGGCGGCGTCGGAATTTTTGCAATCGCCGCAGGGGCTTACTTCCTTCACCTCGACACCGCCGCCAAAGGATGGCTTCTTCCGCTTTTTTCTCTCTGCCGGGAGCGGGGGAGCCGTCTGATGATGACCGCAGCATTTTTCTATAGCATCACGTCTAATTTGGGGAAGCAGGCCATTTTGCTGTCGGATCCTTACGCGTTTATTTTCTTCTATCAGCTTTTGATTTTCTTTGGCCTTCTGGTGTTGACGGTTTTCGGAAAGGGCAGCCTCGGCGGCGTCGGAAAAAGCATTCGCGTCCAGTGGAAACTGTATGCGGCTCTCGGAGGCGTTCTCGCGCTTGCGAATCTGGCGCATTGTGTCGGCATCGCACGAGCGCCGGTCCCTTATTTCATTGCGATCAAGCGGACCAGCCTTTCGGTGGGTGTGCTTTACGGCGGCATGTTTCTTAAAGAGGAAAAATTGCTGCAGCGGTTCGTTGCGACAGCCGTGATGGTGACCGGCGTCGCCCTGATTGCCATCTTTCGCTAAAAAGGCTTAAATCGCTTCTTCGGCCAGAAGGGGAAACCGAAAACGCTGCGTGTAGAAGCGAAGTTCCACCATTTTTTCCAGATGGTCGATCTTAAAGGAAGTCAGCCCCTCGTATTCCCTGCAGAGCACTGTGCAATCCGCTTCGCCTCGCTCTAAGGCAGTCAGCATTTCCTCCAGAGTGGGATCTTCAAAATACCACGGGTCTTTGCTTTCGAAAAAATTTGCCAGTTCCATTCTCTTTTTGCGACAGAATCGGCGGATCGCAAGGCGTTGCGCCTCCAGCCAGGCGGCCTGATGGGGTGCATCAAGCGTCGGTTCTCGTCGGAGATATCCAAAAACGCGCATACCGAACACCTCCTTTCGGTAGGAAATTCTTCTCGAGCGGGACCGCCCTAGTTTCCTTACTTAAGAGTTTATCATAAATTTTCAACGGTCTTTGACAATTTAAATTTTTCTCAAACGGAAAAGTTGGCATCTTATATCTTCTTGTTTCAGAAGAAGTTGCAAATTTTGCTGCATGCATGAAAATGGCTGTTTGAATACTTTAAATCC
>JBDRBD010000069.1:0-5823 GCA_043823025.1 Candidatus Omnitrophota bacterium
AAAAGTGA
This sequence comes from Candidatus Omnitrophota bacterium, assembly GCA_043823025.1. Lineage (GTDB taxonomy): Bacteria > Omnitrophota > Gorgyraeia > JACQQV01 > JACQQV01 > JBDRBD01. Next base: position 9 of record JBDRBD010000069.1, read on the forward strand.
AGACAAAAAAAGCATCGTAGGACGATGCTTTTTTATAAAGCCCTACGCTATTACGCGTTAAAAATTATCCAAATCTGTCAATCTTAAGCGTCAAGCCCTGTCCTCTTTCCAGGTTGATGTCTTTTCATCTAACCCAAAATTTAAGTATAACATAGAGCAGTTCCCTTGTCAAGGGCTATTCGGGCCTGGACTGAAGCAACTTTATTGTACAGGCCCTGTAGAATTTGTCAAGTTATTTTTTGGGGGGTGCTTTGAAAAATCACGAGATTCCGGAAACTTCGACCGATTTTTTCCCGATTTGGAAAATATCACCGATTTTGACTTGGGAAACGGGGATATCCAGACGAAGCCAGGTCGTTCCGTTATACTTCAGTGCCTTTTCTTCGATTTTCCGGCGGGCATCACTTGCGCTTGAAGCAACACCGCTGGCGGCGAGGAATTTCGGGAGATGATACGCCTTCCCATCTTCCGTCTTCATCTCTGAGATAAGCGGATATTTCGGATTTTCCTGAGGGAGGCCTTTTCCGACGCTGCGCTCGAACTCTTCCCCTGCCCGTTCTGCGGCCGGCTTTCCGTGATACTGGGACACAAGAAAAGAAGCCAGGTGCTTTTTGGCTTCGCGCGGGTGGAGTTTTTTCATCTCTTCGAGGTTTTCGTCCGTGAGAAGCTCGTAATACTTCCACATCATCTCGTCGGAGACCGACATCACCTTTCCGAATATCTCTTTCGGCGATTCGTTGATCCCGATGTGGTTCCCGAGGGACTTGGACATCTTCTGGACGCCGTCGAGCCCCTCCAAAAGGGGTGTTGTGATGATGACCTGGGGCTCCTGCCGATATTCACGCTGAAGTTCGCGGCCCACCAGGAGATTGAATTTCTGGTCCGTCCCCCCGACTTCTACATCCGCCGTCAGCATGACCGAGTCGTATCCCTGCATCAGGGGATAGAATGTCTCAAGATAACTGATCGGCCGGTTTTCTTTCAAGCGCTTCTGAAAATCGTCTCGTTCCAGAAGGCGCGCGATGGTGATTTTTCCGGCGAGCTCTACCATCTGTTCGAACCCAAACGCATTCCGGGCAAACCAGGCGCTGTTGTGCCGGCGCGCAAAGAGACTAGGGTTTTTGGTATCCAGAATTTTTGCGACCTGCTGTTCGTAGGTCTTTGCGTTCCGTTCCACCTCTTCCCGGGTCATGGGCTTCCGCGTCGCGCTCTGGCCCGACGGGTCCCCTACCAGGGCGGTTGCGTCGCCGATCAAAAAAATCACCTTATGGCCGCATTCCTGGAAGTGCCGCAGTTTCCTTAAGAGAACCGTATGGCCTAAATGGATGTCCGGGGCGGTGGGGTCGAAGCCAGCCTTGACAATAAGTTGTTTTTTCTTCCGGAGTTTATCCAGAAGCTCTTTCTCCTGGACAATCTCCATCGTCCCGCGTTTGATAAGTTCAAGCTGTTGCTCAGGCGTCATTTTCTTTATCAACCAATGGCTTCATCCTATTACCAAATAGAGTCAGTCGGGATTCCCTGTTCATTAAAAAAGGCAGGCGCGAAACGCCTGCCTTTATTTTAACACAAATATTCAGAACTTATTTGGTTTCTTTTCCCTCGATGTTCTTGAGGCTGAGGCCGATCCGGCGCAGATCCGAGTCAATCTTGACGACCTTGGCTTTGACCGTCTCGTCGAGCTTGCAGGTCTGCTCAAGGTTCTTGCTCCGCTCAGGGCCGATTTCCGAAATATGGACAAGACCCTCGACTCCCTGCTCGAGTTCCAGGAAAATTCCGAATTTCGTGACTTTGGTAATCTTCCCCGTCAGAACCGAGCCGACGGAATACCGCGAAACGAGATCCGGCCACGGGTCCGGCGTCAATTGTCTCAGACCTAACGCGAGTTTCCGGTTTTTGACATCCACGGAAAGGACAATGGCCTCGACTTTCTGCCCTTTTTTCAGAATGTCTTTCGGATGATTGACCTTTCGGACCCAGGACATATCCTGAATCCAGACCAATCCGTCGATCCCGTCGGAAAGTTCCACAAAAGCACCATAGTCTGTCAAAGACCGAACCTTCCCCTCGACTTTGCCGCCGACCGGATACCGCTCCTCCGCCGAAAGCCACGGATCCTGAGAAGGATCCTTCATGCTGAGACCCAGCTTTTGGTTCTGGCGGTCCACATGGACGACGACCGCCTCTACCTCTTGCCCGAGCTGGACGACTTCCGTCGGATGTCCGGTCCGCTGGTTCCAGGAAAGTTCTGAAATATGCACAAGCCCTTCAAGGCCCCTTTCGATTTCCACAAAAGCGCCGTACGGAAGAATGTTGACGACCTTTCCCTTCACGCGGGTTCCGACGGGATACTTTTCCTCAACATGCTCCCAGGGACTCGGCTGCAGCTGTTTCAGGCCGAGCGAGACTTTCATCGACTCCTTGTCAAAATCGAGAATCATCACATCAATTTTCTGGCCGACTGAAACAATTTCGTTCGGATGGGAGACCCTTCCCCAGCCCATATCCGTGATATGAAGAAGCCCGTCCACGCCCCCTAAATCGATAAAGGCGCCGAAATCGGTCACATTTTTGACCATCCCGTTACGGATATCTCCCTTTTTGAGCTCCGCAAAAATTTCGGTGCGCTGTTTTGCGGTCTCCTCCTGAAGCACCTCTTTACGGGAAAGGACAATGTTCTTCCGGGCTTTGTTGATTTTGATAATCTTGCATTTGATCGGCTGGCCGATAAACTGATTGACGTTGGTGAATCCTTTGAGGGAAATGAGAGAGGCCGGAAGGAAAGCTTCGACGCCGATATCCACCATCAGGCCGCCTTTGACTTTCTTGGTGACCCGCCCTTCCACAACATCGCCTTCATGGCTCCGCGCGACGACGCGGTCCCATCCCTGAGTCCGCTCGGCCTTCCTTTTCGAAAGGACCACGCGACCATCGTCGTCCTCCTTGGATTCAAGGAGCACTTCCACTTCATCACCGACTTTGAGCGCACTCGTATCCAAAAATTCTTCTAAGGAGACATATCCTTCGGACTTATAGCCCACATCAACAAGCACCTCTTTAGGCGTCAGGGCAATAATTTTTCCCTTAATGACCTGCCCTTCTTTGATATCCCGAAGGCTGTCTTCATAAGCCTTTGATAAATCTAAAGTTGCGCTGTCTTTCTCGTCCAAAGTCCCTGTGTTAATTTCCTCTATCGTCATCAATTCTTACATCCTTTTCGCAATATAAATCTGCATTATGGCAATAAATCAGGATTCTGTCAAGTCTTTTTCAATGAGCACGTGACTTAGCGAGTCCGACGGGACGAGCTAAGTCACTGTGCGAATTGAACCCCCCACTACTTTTACAAGCACGGTTTAAATAGAAAAATAAGAATAAAAACTGGTAAAACTATTTTCTAAACAACCGCCCCTTACCGTAAAAGTGGGGGGGGGTAAGTTCAGACAGCGTCTTCACTTATTTTCCGAATCGCTTCCATCATCCGGTCCGAAATGCCTTGGTAAAAAAGTTGGCCGTGAGGATGCAATGGCTTTGGGCCGTCTCCGGAAGCAGCGGGGGGTGCTGAAGCCGAAAAATCGAGCACTTGGCCGATATGAACAAAAATCTTGTGGAGGCGGATCATGTGCGCCCTGGGCGGAAGGGCCTCGTAAGTTCCGCGGAGATAGACCGGCAGGACAGGAACGCCTGCCTGAATTGCAAGAAATCCTGCCCCTGCCCGGCCGGGGTGAAGTTTCCCGTCCCGACTGCGCGCCCCTTCGGGATACACCACAAGTGCTTTTCCTTCTCTGAGAATTTCGATTGCCCGCTGCATCCCCTGCTTGTCGTATCGGTCCAGATGGATCGGGATGGTATGAAGCTTCCGGAGGAGCCATCCAAAAAATCGGTGGCGATAGAACTCGGATTTGGTGAGAAAATAAAGCGGCCTCGGAAACGCCCCTCCGAAGGTGACCGGGTCCAGGTAGGAAATGTGGTTACAGACAACAAGGAGCCCCCCTTCTTTCGGAATATGTTCACGTCCGGTCAGTTCGACGCGGAAGAGGAGTTTGCAAACAATATAACTGAGGAAGCGAAGAACGTAATAAATCATTATGGTAACAGCTGATCCCGAAGGCGCCTCGCCGTCTGCAACTGCCTGAGAATGGCGCCGGCCTTTTTCTGCTTCAATAAACTTGCCATCCGGTCCAACTTTTTCCGAAACCGGCTCAGGGAGTTTAGAATCTCCTTCCGATTCGCAAAGAGAATATCCTGCCACAGGGACGGGTCCGAGGAAACAATCCGCGTCATATCCCGGAAGCCGGTGCCGGCGAGTTCGATTTTTTCTGCGTTCAGAACAAGCAGTGCGGCAACTAGGTGAGGCAAATGGCTGAAGGAAGCGACCAGGCGGTCATGCTGTTCCACGGTTACCGGCTCGACACGGCGACAACCGAGCGCTTTCCAGAAGGCGCGGATTCTGCGAAAGGCCGCCTCTGAGGTATCGGAGCGCCGAATCACAAAACAGAGTTTCCCTTGAAAAAGGGTGGGAATGGCAAAGGCAGGCCCTCTCATCTCGCGTCCGGCCATGGGGTGGGATCCGACGAAAAAAACGCCCTGCCTCAAACGTGCTTCGATCTGGGGGACCACTGTCCCTTTGGCGCTTGAAACATCCGTTACAAGGACTCCGCCCCGAAGATGCGGCGCAAGCTGCCGCATGAGGTTCGGAATCTGACGGATGGGAGCCGCCAGGATAACCAGGTCCGCCCCGGGGAGGGCGCGCAATAGATGCGTCGTTCCCCAGTCCACCGCCCCTATTTTCTTGGCCGTTCTCACGGATTTCACGGTGCGGCAGACGCCGACCACTTCCCTCGCCAGCCGCTTCTTCCGAACCGCAAGGCCGATGGAACCGCCGATCAAACCGGTCCCGATGATTGCGATACGCCTGAAGCGTTTCATGTCCTTCGCTCGGTTACAGCTCACGCTCAACGGCGTGGCTGATTTTCTTAATCGATTCCATCAATTCCGCAAACATGTGCGGCAGGAGAGACTGCGCCCCGTCGCATTGGGCGATTTCAGGATTGGAGTGGACTTCAATGATGAGGCCGTCTGCGCCGGCGGCAATCGCCGCCTTGGAGACCGCGGCAACCAACGACCGCTGGCCGGTGGAATGACTGGGGTCCGCAATCACCGGCAGGTGGCTGCGCTGTTTGAGGAGGGGGATCGCGCTGATATCCAGCGTGAAACGGGTCGCTGTTTCAAAGGTGCGGATTCCCCGCTCACAGAGAATGACATTGGGATTCCCCGCAGCAACAATATATTCGGCGGACATCAGCAGTTCATCAATCGTCGAGCCCATTCCCCGCTTGAGAAGAATCGGTTTTTGACTGCGGCCCACTTCCTTGAGGAGATCGAAATTCTGCATGTTGCGTGCGCCGATTTGGATAATATCGGCGTACTCCTCAAAGAGAGGCAATTGCCGCGCGTCCATGAGTTCTGTCACAACCGGCAAACCGACTTTTTCCCTAGCTTCGTGAAGGGCGCGAAGCCCCTCTTCACCGAGGCCCTGGAAACTATAGGGGGAGGTTCGCGGTTTGAATGCCCCGCCCCGCAAGATCCTGGCGCCGGACTGCTTCACCTTCTTGGCAATTTCCAACAGCATATCGTGACTTTCCACGGTGCAGGGGCCCGCCATCACCACAACCCGCTTCCCGCCGATCTGGACGCCATGAACATCGATGACGGTATCGCGGGGTCTGTACTGCCGCGACACGACCTTGTAAGGAGAAGAAACCGTGACGATTTTTTCAACGCCCGGGAAAGCCTCGAGGGGCTGGAGCTGACGCCG
>JBDRBD010000070.1:0-4118 GCA_043823025.1 Candidatus Omnitrophota bacterium
GCGTAGGGCCGAAGGCGGCCTGCAAGGCGCTGAATCTTCCCATCTCCGTCATTTCCAAGGCGATTGACGAAGCAGATTATGCCCTCCTGGAATCGTTGCCGGGTATCGGAAAGCAACGGGCAAAGGAAATCATCGCCAAACTTCAGGGGAAGGTCGGAAAATTCGGATTAATCCAGGATCAGCACATTCTCGCGGGAGCCAAGTCTTTGGAAGGGGATATTGCCAACGAGGCGCTGGAAGTTCTTCTTCAGCTTCAATACAAACGTCAGGAAGCGATGTCGATGATCCGGGAGGCGCTGAGCCAACTGCCTCATCCGAAGACCGCCGAAGAGCTCCTGAATGAGGTTTATCGCCAGCGAACGGAGACAAAGCGATAATGGGTTCCGAGAGAAAACAACTGTTAACGAGTGAAAATATGGAAGAGGACCGTATTCTGAATCTCTCCCTCCGGCCCAGCCGCCTGAGTGAGTTTGTGGGGCAGAAGGAGGTCGTGGAAAACCTCAAAGTGGCGCTGGAGGCGGCGCGGAGGCGGAAAGAACCCCTGGAGCACCTTCTCTTTTCCGGCCCGCCGGGACTGGGGAAGACCAGTCTCGCCCATATCATTGCCCATGAAACCGAAAGCCGCATCACATCAACCTCCGGACCTGCGTTAACCCGGGCGGGGGATCTGATCGGAATCCTCACCAACCTCGGCGCCGGCGATATCCTGTTCATCGACGAAGTCCACCGTCTCCCAAAAATCGTCGAAGAGTTCCTCTATCCCGCCATGGAAAATTTTCAGATCGACTTTGTTATCGATAAAGGGCCTTATGCCAAAACGATCAAGTTCCGCCTTAAAAACTTCACGTTGGTCGGGGCGACCACGCGGGCGGGGCTGCTCACTGGAGCGCTTCGGGAGCGCTTCGGTATTTTCCACCACCTGAATTTTTATGAGGCGGATGAGATTGCAACGATTGTCGAGCGTTCGAGCAAGATTTTGAAGGTTCCCATTGACCCAGGCGGTATCCATGAGATTTCCCGCCGGTCCCGAGGGACGCCCCGCATCGCAAACCGCCTCCTCCGGCGGGTTCGGGATTATGCAGAAGTCAAGGAAAAGGGCAAGATTACCAAGGAGGTGGCCGAAAAGGCGCTCAATGCCCTCGGCGTCGATGAAACCGGCTTGGACGATCTTGACCGGAGGGTTCTGCGGGCCATCATCGATTTTTATGACGGAGGACCGGTGGGAGTGGAGTCTCTTGCGGCCACGTTGAACGAGGAAGTGGATACGCTGGTGGACGTTGTGGAACCGTATCTTTTAAAAATTGGATACCTTAAGCGGACCCCCCGTGGGCGCGAAGCGACCCGCCTTGCGTTTACCCATTTCAAGAAAAGTTATTCCAAAGAGTCTCAGAAGGAACTGTTCTCACCATGATGAACCCCGTGACCGATATCGGGAGGACCCTCGTTTTTTTTGGAGCCATTCTCCTTTTGGCCGGATGTTTTTTGTGGGTCGGAGGGAAGCTCCCATGGGTGGGGCGTCTTCCGGGCGACATTCTGATCGAGAAAAAACAGTTTCACTTTTATTTTCCGCTGGCCACATCCCTTCTCTTAAGCCTTCTTCTTTCCCTCCTCTTTTCCTTGTTCGGGAGAAAATGAAGTTTTTTCTCCGCATCCTTCTCATGACCATCCCTTTTGTCTTGTTTGGGGCAGCGTCCCTCGAGGCGATGGGAAGCCGACCTGTTATGCAAGAGGAAAGCCGGATGCTTCGCGTTGCGGTGGCGACGGGACAGACGAAGACGATGCTTCGCGTCTCGGGCTCCTATGAAATGCGTCAACTCCATACCGGGACTTTAATCAGGGAAGGGGGCTCTTTAGAAGCAGAGTTTTCTCCAGGGATGGAGGGGCTCCGCATGAATGGAGAAAATCTCCAAGTTTACGGAGTACGGATCATCCCGAGGCGGGAGGCAACTCTTTTTGTGAACCAGACGCGTTTTCGGGGAATCGTCGATGTCATCCGCCAGAATAATATGACGATTTTGGTGGTGAATCACCTGGGCATCGAAAGTTATCTTTACGGCGTATTGCCTTACGAAATCCCGCACGACTGGCCGGACGTGATGTTGGAGGTTCAGGCGATTTTGGCAAGGAGTTATGCTCTTTACAAAAAAATCGAGCACCAGAAGGATGATTATGACGTTGTTGCCACGGTCCTTTCGCAGCATTATGGAGGGCGCGAAAGGGAGAAACGCCGCCTCCGTCAGGTGGTGGACAGGACCGCCGGAAAAGTCCTGACCGATCACGGAACTCTCTTCCCGACCTTTTATCACTCGACCTGCGCAGGCCAGACCGAAGATGCGCAGGAAGCGATGCTCTTCAAGGAAAAGCGGCTTCCCCTCCGGGGCGGCGTACGCTGTACTTACTGCGAGGATTCCCCTTTTTACCGGTGGGAACGGTCATTCCTTCTCGATGATATTGCCTTCCGTCTCCGGAAAGGGGGCTATCCCGTCCGAATGATCCGGAATCTCCGCATCGAGGGGAGAACAAACTCAGGCCGCGTCAAAGACATTCGTATTCTCCACGAAAAAGGGGAAATGGTGATTCCTGGCCCGAAGTTCCGTCTGGCCATCAGTCCGGTCGATTTGCGGAGCACAAAATTCGACGTAACGGTTCGGGAAGGGAAGGCGTTTTTTAAAGGAGGCGGCTGGGGACATGGTGCGGGGCTCTGCCAATACGGCGCCTACGGCATGGCGAAGCGGGGGTATCGTGCCGAGGAAATTCTTTTATATTATTATCCGGGAAGTGAGATCCGGGAACTTCCGAATATCCCGTGGCACGAGTAGCCCGGTTGTCTTTGGGATGTTAGCGGTGAAATGAAATATCCTTTGATGCAGTTATCCGATTTTAATTATCTGCTGCCCAAAACGCTCATCGCCCAGGCGCCGCTTCCGAAACGGGATGCCTCCCGCCTCCTCGTCGTCCACCGGAAAAGCGGCCGCATCGAACACCGTCATTTCCGGGATTTCCCGGACTATTTTCAGCCCGGCGATATCGTTGTGCTTAATGACACCAAAGTGAAGCGGGTGCGCGCCGTCGGAAAAAGGGCGTCGGGAAGCACCCTCGAAGTTTTGTTCCTCCAAAAACGCTCACCCGAAGAATATGAAGTTCTCCTGAATCCGGGAAGCCGCTTGAAACCGGGAAGCCGTATTTTTCTGGGAGACCATGAAGCTGTCCTCATCGGGGGAAATGGGGTTATCCGGCGGATCCGGTTCCAGGGGAAGGGGATTGACTCGTGGCTGCATCAAAACGGCCTTGTGCCGCTTCCGCCTTACATCCGGAGGCCCGCGACGGAGGAGGATGCCTCCCGCTATCAAACCGTCTATGCAAAAAAGGATGGGGCCGTGGCAGCGCCGACGGCAGGACTCCATTTTACAAAAGAGCTGCTTCGAAAACTTGAGGAACGGGGAATTTTGCAGTGCGTCCTCACACTTCATGTGGGCTATGGGACGTTTGAACCGGTCCGGTGCGAAAACATCCGGGAGCATCGGATGCACGCAGAGTATTTCGAAATTTCCCAAGGGGCATGCAATCTTCTCAACCGGACGCGACAGTTGAATCGTGTGGTGGCCGTGGGAACAACCTGCTGCCGCGCTCTGGAAACAAGCATCAAGACGCGAGCGCTGGAACAGGAGGTGGAGAAGGTCTTTCACCCCATGAAGGGGTGGACTGATCTTTTTATCCATCCTCCCTATCCCTTTCAAGGAACCGATGCCTTGCTGACCAATTTTCATCTTCCCAAGACGACGCTTCTCATGCTCGTGTCCGCATTTGGGGGGATAGCGCTGATCCGGGACGCGTATCGGGAAGCAATCCGTCAGCGGTACCGTTTTTATAGCTACGGGGATGCCATGCTCATCCTATGAAAAACAGAGAATGCGAGAATGCGTGGGTGCGAGAATGCGTTGCGGAAGAATGAGTAATCCTGTACCAGCAACTAACGGCTAGCAACAAGCAACGAAACTGGGTGGTGAATTGTGGGTTGTGTGGGTGAGTTGGAGTGAGAAATCAGAGACAAGCGGATAGTCTCTTTTTGTTGTTGTACTATACGCTCTACGCTATCCGCTATACGCTCGTCATCAGCG
>JBDRBD010000071.1:0-4996 GCA_043823025.1 Candidatus Omnitrophota bacterium
CCCATCTGATAGGTCTTTGAGATGTGTTTTAATTCGAGCATCATCTTCTGCGGGCCGGTAAAAACGGATTTTTCCCCACCTCATTCTTCGGGAGATTGTACTTTTTTGTTTTAAAAATTACTGTGTCGCCCTGATGAATCCCGGAAAGAAGTTCTACATTCTTGCCGTCGGAGATCCCCAGCTCAACGGCCACCCTTACCGGCTCTTTTTGGCCTTTCTTGACCATTACATAATTCTTGCCATCTTCCTGATAGACGGCCTCCTGCGGGATGAGGAGGGTGTTTGTTCTGCCTTGTTCCACGAAATCAACCGACGCGTTCATTCCGGAACGGAAAAACCCAAGGACCTCGTCGGGCTTTAAATCGACTTCATAGATTGTGACGTTGTTGACCGTTTTTGATTCATAATAGACGTGCTCCACGCGGGCGTTTATCTTTGTATCGGGATAGGCATCCACCGTCATCACCGCTTTCATGTCCGGCGAGATTTTTCCGATGTCCGTCTCATCGACCTGCGCGCGGACAATCAGATGGTCTGACAAGACGACGACGGCGTCGGCAGTCGTCACGGTCTGACCGGGCTGGGTGGTCGCAACAATGACTTCCGCATCAATGGGCGCCGGGAGCGGAATGGGTTTATAGGTTTCCTCCCAGTACCGGAAGGTCTCTTCTCCCTTGCCCCTGGCCGCATCCAATAAAGCGGCCCTTTCGGTGGAGCTCATCCAGGCAAGAATCTGTCCGGTCTTGACCTTGTCTCCCTCCTTCACCAGCACACTCTCTATCCTGCCGTTCACCGGCGGCTTCACTTCCAGGCGATTTTTGGGAAGAACGGTTCCGGTAGAGGAGATGGTGCTTTCAATCGAGCCGGTCGCCGGTTTTATCTCTTTGAGGATTTCACCGTCGGCTTTTTTCTGCTTTGCCTTACCGATGAATACGGCGGCGACGGCCACGATGACGACCGCAACGAAAAATAATTTCAATTTATTGGCTCGCATCTTCCAGTGTCTCCCCTTTCGCCTGAATCCATTCTGCCTCAGCAAGCAAAGCTGCCGCCTGGGCATTCAGGAAGGCCTTTTTTGTTTTGACCAGATCATCTTCGATAATCGTCCAGTTGTCAAAGCCGATCGACCCTAAGGAATACTGCGCCTCGGCAATCCTGGCGCGTTCTTCCGCTGCTTCCAGAGACTTCCTCTGGACCTCTACGGTTTCCACCGCATCCTGAAGCGCGGCCCAAGTCTCTTCAAGCGTCACAAGAAGGGTGTCTTTTGCGCTGCGTTCGTCTGCCCGCGCCTGGTGGTAGGCCGCCTTCGCTTTATCTACCTGTGCGGTCCTTAACCCGCCTTCAAATAAAGGAAAGGATAGAGTCACTGCGGCGTCCCAGCGCTCATCCTCCGGCGGCCAATGGGAGCTGGTTCTATTGGCTCCTGCGCTGGCTGAAAGTTCAGGGAAAAAGTTTGCTTCAGCGGATTTGATATCGAAGCCAGCCGCATGCTTCTGGGCAATCAGTTTCCCTAATGATGGCGCCGTGTTCGCCAATGCTTCAAAGTCCGGTTTTTCCAGCGCGGCATCGCTTACTTTGAAATCCCCTTCTGCGCGGAGCGCTGTAAACTTAAGTCTTCCCATCTCTTTAAGAAGCCCTTTTTGCGCCACCTCAAGAGCCCTCTTTGCCTGGGCTATCTCAAATTCGGCCTCTATCAAATTCGTCTCTGCGTTCAGCAACGCTCCCCTGTGCTCCAACCCGGATTCATAACGCAGGGTGATTAAGTCAAGATTCCCCCGCCTGATCTTATAAATATCCTCAGTAAGCTGCAAGGATTCCTGCGCCTTCAGTAAATCGATGAAGGCACTTCGCAACGCCAATCTCACCTCGGATGAAGCAAACCGGTACTGATACTGGGCAGCTTTCACATTTTCTGAAGCGGCTTTCATGTCAGCGCCCGTCTTGGAACCGTCAAACAATAGCTGTGTTGCGGTCACGCCGTAGCGGTAGGTATCGGTGGTCGCGCCGCTGGCTTTTGCGGTAGCGCCGCTCACGCTGCTGTCCACCTGCGGCAGGAGCGTGCTCTGAGTGATTCTTTTGTCCGCCTCGGATTCCTTTACGGCTTCCTGGGCTGAGATTAAATCCGGATGGTTCTTCTGGGCCTCCACCAGACAATCTCCCCACGTGAGCACTTCTTCGGCTTGAGCCCTGTGCGGGAAAAGGCCCAAGCACAACAGGATGACAAAGGTTTTTATAATTTTATTCATTATTTATTGTTCACCAAAGATGCTTTTCCTCCCATTCCCCAAGGCGGCGGGTGGTCTCTTTGGCCCCGGTCAGAAAGGAACTCGGGCCTGCCTCAAGATTTACTTGGATGTAAACGCCGAAGTCGTCTTCTTCCAATTCTTGATAATAAGTATAATGAACTCCCAACGTGGACCTAAGGGAAAACCCATGCTCCGTGACGTAGAGCTGTTCGAACTGAAGGCCTGTCGTAACGGCATCGTAACTTCCTTCGCCAAAATAGACCGTTGTCGGAACACCCAGCCTCATATGTTCAAGGCCGGAGACAAAATCATGGTCATAAAGCTTATACGCCATCACCCATGCCGGATACAAAAACACCTCATGGATATGGTGAACAAAAACGCTGGTTTGATCATCTAAGCGCTCGTCTTCATACTCATACTTTGCCGCAACGTCCAATTTTCCGTTCAGCATCCCATAACCCTCGTAACCAACGCGCGGGATGTGGTGGTATTCGGTCGTGATAGGATCGGTTGCAGAGAGATAATCGCGCAAGGTTTCGCGATAGCCAAGTTCGATATGCTGGGAAAACTGCCCCTTTGTCCGGGGATTCCCGCTTTCCGGCTCGGCCGAGGGATACATGGAATAGCGGGTCTCCACGCTCCAGGCGGTCTTTTTGGCGTCGTCTGAAAGTGTCTCGTCATCAATTTTTCCCATCTCACCGCCCGCGCTCAGCCGAAGTGTGTCATTTCCGATGTCTTTGATGAAAGTGACCTCGCCGTTCAGGGCATCCGTGGTCTCGTCAGAAAGCAGCCGTCCGCCCTCATAGAGAGTGACGGCTTCCTGCCGGCTGACACCGGCTTGCATCTGCAGATCCACGAATCCCGGGATCATGAGGTTTTTATATAATGACGCGGTGTAATGATCATAACGGGCATGCGACCGGTTGGATAAATCCTTAGGATAGGACTTCGGGTCAATGTCCTTACGCTCATAAGAAGACCGCAGATATGGAAGGCAAGACGGCCCAAAACGCAGCGTGAGGGTGCCGCCGCCCCTTAAAATATCTTGCTGAAGATCCATCTCGCCGGCCCTTAATCTGGCCAACTGCTCTCTCTGAAAGGCCTTGGTAACCGTGACGTCATTAATGATGTCTATGGTTTCACTATCGGAAGGAATATAACCATACCGGCTCAAATAGAGCGCGTCTATATCCGCTCCATATTGCTCGGCGCTATGATCCAGTGCGGTCAAATCCAATGGCAGTTCCTGAGGGGTGCTGTATTCAAAGACGGGCTTCATAAATACAGAGACCGGAGCGGTTGCAATGACGGCTTTGCCGTTATCGCCGTCCCGATGCAAAATCTGCATGGAGCGCTCTAGCTCATGCTTTTCATCCTCTGGGTATAAATCAGGGCGGGCATTGATCAGCTCAATCGCGGTCCGATACTGCTCGGCAGCCTGCTCATACATGCCGCGGTAACCCATCAGATAATCGCCGTAGACACGAAAAGCCCGTGCGTTGGTGGGGTCTGCCGAGAGTGCTTTTTCAAAAAGGTCGATCACGTGTTTCCAGCCGCCGAGATCGCGGGAAGCGGCAGCACCTTTTAAATAAATATCGGATATCACCCGCTCGGATTGCCTTTTATAATGGGCATTCTCGGCTTGTCTCATAATGCCGTTATAAAGTGCATCAATTTCGCTTGACTCTTTAGCCTGTGCAATGGACCCTACAGCCAACAATAGGAAAAAAATAATGACTGCGCAGTAGTTCCCCCTGACGCGCCCTATATTTCTTTTTAGTTCCATTTGCTTATATCGCCTTCCATTGCTTGAGAAAAACTGGAAAAATGGGGTGGAGGATGGCCCTTCGACTCCGCTCAGGGTCGTCCCGAGCGACCTGTGGTGAGCTTGTCGAACCAAGTCGAGGGACGAAGTCGAACCATGGGATTCTCCTAGGGGTATTTTAGCAACTCATTGTTAATACGTCAATTGTGATTTAACGTCTTTTAGGATGAAGAGTTGGACGATTACAGGATTTATAGGGGGCTTAAGACCTTTGAAGATGTCTTGGTTTGAAATGGTCACAGAATGGTCGCAAGGAGTAAAGGCTCAAAATCACAAATCTACTCTAATTTTGTAATGGAGAAAGGGTGGATACCTCCGTTCGAAATCAAAGCGCAGAGGTAAAACAAAACCGCCACAATCAGAAGCGCCTTGATTCCGATGAGGAACGAAAAGCACTCCGTCATTCCTCCAACCATTGCCCCCATCAGGTTGGAGGCGATCGCCCCTGACCGGTCCTTGGTCTGAGAAAAGAGAGAGGAAAAAAGGATCCCGGCAAAGAAGATCGGAAGAGACATAAAGGCAACCGACAGGCTTCCTTTGGCCAGAGGCGGGAGGTTCAAAAAAAGAGTGGGTGGAAGGGCCCAGTTAGCTATTAAGGAGATAAACAGGGCGATGAAATAAGGACCTAACGAGGTGGCGGGCTTCCATATGACAACTGCATTTGCCAAAAGGATCATGACCAAGACTGCGGAAATGATGAATGTATTCACCGTCCAAGTGGTTCCGAAGAACAGCGCGGCCTTGCTGATATTCTGAACCTCCAGGAGCAAAAATCCCGCCCCAAGGAAGAAAAAGGGCCACGCGATCTTGTGAGAGGAGCCGATCACGGTTTTAATCCCGACATAAGAAAAAACGAGGAGTAACCCAAAAATGAGAAAAAATAGCTTGGGGATATGCCGACGGTCCAGATAGAGATAAGGCC
>JBDRBD010000072.1:0-2999 GCA_043823025.1 Candidatus Omnitrophota bacterium
ACCAAAGACTGAAACGCCGTAAAAAGCGTTTTCAGAAAAAAGTTGTCATTCTCGGCTTTGCGGAAAATGTGGATGCGCTGATGGAAATAGCCACCTTCATGATCTCAAAGCCGGGAGGCATTTCGAGCTCCGAGGCATTGGCGAAAAAACTTCCCATGGTGCTTCTGGATCCCATCCGGGGCCAGGAAAGCGCTAACGCCAATTTCCTGATTGAAAAGGGGACAGCCGTCAAAGCACGCGACGAACAAGAGGTGGCCCTCTTGGTCCGGGAGTTATTAATGCAGCCTGCTAAAGCGCAGGAAATGCGCCGCTGCTCTCTGCAGCACCAAAAAGCAACCAGTGCTTTGGAGATCGCGCATTTTCTGCTCACATTAACATGATTCAGTATCTGTTGTATCAATTTGCCCATGCGCTCCTAACCCGGCTGCCGCTGCGGTTTTCCTACTGGATTTCGGACCGCGTCGCGGATCTTCACTTTGTTTTTTCGCTCAACAGCCGCCGTCAAATTCTGAAAAATTTCTACTGGATTCTCGGCAGAAGAGAAAGACATGACGAGCGAAAGGCCAGGGAAGTATTCCGAAATTTCGGAAAGAATCTCGTTGACTTTTTATGTCTTTCCTGCATCGACAAAGAGGCATTTTTCAGGCGCGTTCGCGTCAAGGGGCTTCACTATGTTTCTCAAACGCTTTCTTGTGGAAAGGGAGCCATTGGCGTCACAGCGCATTTAGGAAACTGGGAATGGGGCGGGGTGGGACTCTCGCTTCTTGGGTTTCCAGTCCACGCGCTTGTACTGAGTCAGCAGAACCGTTGGGTCAACCAATTCTTCATCAACCAAAGGGTTCGGAAAGGCGTCCAGGTCATCGATCTGACGGATTCCATCTGGAAGGTAATTCAGCGTCTGGACAAAAACGAAATGATCCTGCTGGTGACCGACCGTGAAATTTCAAATAATGGAATCCCTGTTTCCTTTCTGGGGCGGAAGGTCTATTTCCCGCGTGGCCCGGCCGCACTTTCCCGCCGGTGCGGAAGCCCCTTGGTGTTCGGCTTCATGGTCCGACGAGAAAACGGCTTTTTTGACCTGGAGTTTCAAGTTCCCATTGAGCCCATCAGGACACATGATCCTTCTTCTGACCTTGAACGCATGACTCAGCAGATGGCCTCTATTATTGAGGTGGCGGTGCGTCGATACCCCACTCAGTGGTTTCACTTTCAAGGACTACGGGAGGTTCCTGCGACATGAATCCGAAAAAGATTGCTGCCATTCTCCCTGCCTACAATGAGGCCAAAAAAATAGCGGCGCTGATCGCGAAAATCCAAAAGTTCATCCCGGATGTGATTGTGGTGGATGACGGTTCGACGGATGGGACAGCCGAAATTGCGAAAAGGGCCGGAGTCTGTCTTATCCGTCACCCGCAGAATTGGGGCAAGGGGCGCGCGCTCAGGTCCGGATTCCAATATCTCCTGAACCAGGATTATGAAGGATGCATCCTTCTGGACGCAGACGGCCAGCATAGCCCCGAGGATATTCCTGCATTTTTGAACGCTGCCTCGGATCCGCGCGTCGGCGTTGTCATCGGGGACCGCATGAAGGAAACCATCGCGATGCCCTTGGTGCGCCGCTGGACCAACTGGGTCATGTCGTTCGTTCTTTCCAAACGTCTCGGGGAGAAAATCCCCGACAGCCAGTGCGGTTTTCGATACGTCTCCAGGGCCCTCTTGCGTCTGGCTGACCTGAGCACGACGCGATTCGCCATCGATTCAGAACTTCTCATGGAAGCGAAACGGCATCATTTTCGCATCGCGTCTATTCCCATCCGCACCATTTACCACGACGAAGAAAGCAAGATTCGCCCGGCGCGTGACACCTATTACTTTTTCAAGCTCTTGCTGTCCCGGCGCAAAAGGTTAGGAAGCGGCAAGAGATGAAGAAAGATTTTGAATTTCTCCGTAACCAAATGGTAGAAAGCCAATTGATGCGGCGCCACCTTGTCGATCCCAAAATTTTGGATGTCTTTCGCAAAATCCCGCGCCACCTGTTTGTCCTCGAGACTCATCTTTCTCAGGCCTATGAAGATCATCCCATCCCGATCGGTTTCGAACAGACCATTTCACAGCCCTATATCGTTGCGCTCATGACGCAATGCATGGCGCCTAAAGCCGATTCCAGAATCCTGGAAGTAGGTACGGGATCAGGGTATCAGACGGCGGTTCTTGCCGAGCTCTGCGGGAGCGTTTATTCAGTCGAAAGGATTTGTGAACTTTCCGCCCGGGCCGAGAAGCGGCTCAGGGAACTTGGCTATCGCAATATTTTTTTCAAGTGCGGGAATGGCGCGGAAGGATGGGATGCATCCGGCCCGTACGATGGAATTCTGGTGAGCTGCGCCAGTCGCACCGTTCCAACGCCCCTTTTGTCGCAGCTGAAAGAAGGAGGCAGGGTTGTGATTCCGCTGGGAGGCAGTTTCTCGCAGGTCTTGACGGTGCTCCGCAAGCATCATGGCTCCCTGGAATGCCGGGAGATTTGCGGATGTGCTTTTGTACCGCTCATCGAGAAAGGGTCAGCAGCGTGAAGACAGAGATATTCTGGGTGACAGCGGCCCTTCTTGGACTCGTGTTTCTTTGTCAGGGGAACCCCTCCACGCAGGGGATTGATCGCGACGGGGACGGTCGTATGGAAAGAAGGAACTTTTTCTGGAAGGGGAATAGAATCAGGGAAGAGGTGGACGGAGACCAAGACGGCATCATGGAAATCCGGCGTCATTATCGCAATGGAAAACCGGTTCAGCTTGAAATAGACTCTAATCACGACAGAAAAGGAGATGTCTGGCTTCAATATGATGCAGATGGCAAAGAGGCATTTTATCAGGCGGACACTAATTTCGACGGACGCATTGATATTTCCAAGCCCTATCCCTTCCGCAGCCGAAAAGACAACACCCCTCCTTGAAAACGCCGAACGAAACAAAATTTTGTCTTCTAAGAAAATGTTGACAAAAAAGACT
>JBDRBD010000073.1:0-5908 GCA_043823025.1 Candidatus Omnitrophota bacterium
GCCACCCAGAAGAAAAGAATCTCGGGTGCCGTCACCAGGCAGTCCGTCGGGTAAAAATAACGCAGGTCCTCGTTCTCCTCAGGCCATCCCAGCGTCGAGAAAGGCCAGAGCCACGAGGAAAACCAGGTATCCAGCACGTCCTCATCCTGGCGGAGCCGCTCGCCTCCGCAACGGGGACATTTTTGAGGAACCGTACGGCTCACCATCGGCTCGGGGCACGCTGCGGTATTTTCACAATACCAGACAGGAAGCCGGTGCCCCCACCAGATCTGCCGGGAAATGCACCAGTCCCTGATATTCTCCATCCAGTCGAGATAAATCTTCGTCCACCGGGAAGGATAAAAGGTGACGCGTCCTTCTTGGACCACCCGGATTGCCGGTTCTGCAAGGACTTTCATCCTGACGAACCACTGCAGTGAAAGCCGCGGCTCCACGATGGTATGGCACCGGTAGCAATGACCTACGGCAAGGAGGTGCTTTTCTGTTTTCTCAAGGAGCCCCTCTTTCGCCAGGTCTTCCAGGATTCGCTCGCGGCATTCAAAACGGTCGAGCCCGCGATAAGGCCCGGCTTCCTCGTTCATCGTTCCGTCGGGGTTCATGATATTGACCGCAGGAAGTCCGTGCTTCTGCCCCATTTCAAAATCATTGGGATCATGGGCCGGCGTCACTTTGACGATGCCGGTTCCGAACTCGGGATCGACAAACTCATCCTCGATGACGCGCAGCGGACGTTTCAGAATGGGTAACATGACGGTTTTGCCGCGGAGCGTCCGGTACCGTTCATCCTCTGGATGAATGGCAACGCCGGTGTCTCCCAAAAGGGTCTCGGGGCGCGTCGTGGCTACCGTCACATGGTCCATCTCCCCTTTTTCGCGCTCGGCCCCCTGGATCGGGTAGCGAATGTAATAGAGGAAACCCTCCAGTTCCTGATGGGGCGCTTCCTCATCCGAAAGCGCTGTCTGGCAGCGGGGGCACCAGTTGATGATGTAATGGCCCCGGTAAACAAGGCCTTTTTCATACAGACGGATGAATACTTCCTGAACCGCGCGCGAGAGTCCTTCGTCCATGGTGAAGCGTTCACGGGTCCAGTCGCACGATGCGCCCAGCCGCTTCAGCTGATGGATAATGGTCCCGCCGTACTCTTCGCGCCATTTCCAGACCCGCTCGATGAATTTTTCGCGCCCGAGCTCGTGGCGCGTCTTTTTTTCCTTGGCCAGCGCCTTCTCGACCACATTCTGCGTCGCGATGCCGGCATGGTCCGTCCCCGGCACCCAAAGTGCCTCCCGCCCCTCCATTCTTTTCCAGCGGATAAGGATATCCTGGATGGTATTGTTCAAGGCGTGCCCCATATGGAGAATGCCGGTGACGTTGGGAGGAGGAATGACAATCGTATACGGCGTCTTTTTGGGATTGCGCTTGGCGCGGAAATACCCTTCCTGATCCCAATGCCGATACCATTTCTCTTCGACCTTATTGGGGGTATAGACTTTTGGGAGGTCTTGCATCCTTCAACCGTGGATACGAGATGCTGATGACCGAGAAATTACTTCTTCTTTTTGTCTTTCAGAAGTTTATACTCGATCGAATCGACGAGGGCTTTCCAGCTTGCCTCGATAATGTTTTCCGAGACGCCGATGGTGACCCACGAGTCGGAGGCGTCCTGAGACTCGATTAAGACGCGGACTTTGGCGGCCGTGCCCGCTTTTTCATCGAGCACCCTCACTTTAAAGTCGGTCAGGTGCATTTCCATGATCGAGGGATAGAACCTTTTCAGCGCTTTGCGCAGCGCATTGTCGAGGGCGTTGACCGGACCGTCTCCCGCCGCGACGGTATACTCCTCTTTCTTCCCGACTTTCATCTTGATGGTGGCTTCCGAGACAAGGCCGTCTTTTTCGCCTTTCTCAATGGTGACCCGGAATCCTTCCAGACTGAAAAATTCCTGAAGGTCTTAAGGGAGCGCTGCATCAGAACCTCAAAAGAACCCTCCGCCACCTCGAAATGATATCCTTTGTGCTCCAGGTCCCGCACTTCCGCCAGGATTTTCTTTGCGAGTTTCGGGTCTTTCCCCAAATGAAGTCCCAGTTCCTCCGCCTTGACGGACATGGTGCTCTTCCCCGAAAGCTCCGAAACCAGAACCCGGCGGCTGTTCCCGACCCTCTCAGGTTCGATATGCTCATACGTCTTCGGATTCTTGACCACCGCATTGACATGCACGCCGCCTTTGTGGGCAAAGGCGCTCTCCCCGACATAAGGCTGGTTATCCTGATGCTTCATGTTGCAGATTTCGGCGATGGCGCGGGAGTTTTCCGAAAGTTCTGAAAGGGCCTTCTCCGTCACGCATGGGATGCCGAGCTTCAGCCTCAAATTGGCGATGACGGAACAGAGATTTGCATTCCCGCAGCGCTCCCCGTAGCCGTTGATGGTTCCCTGAACATGGACGACGCCGTTCTCGATGGCCGTGATGGAATTGGCCACCGCCATGTCGCTGTCATTATGGACATGGATGCCGAGCGGCGTGCGGGTCCGGTCTCTCACCTCCCTCACGATCTCGGCAATCCACGAGGTAATCATGCCGCCGTTGGTGTCACACAGTGCCAGAACCGACGCGCCGGCCTCTTCCGCCGCCCTGAGCGTGGCGACGGCGTAGGAGGTATTTTGCCGGTAGCCGTCAAAGAAATGCTCCGCGTCATAGATCACCTCCCGTCCGTGTTTTCTAAGGTAAGCGATGGAATCGGAGATGAGTTTAAGATTCTCGTCGAGCGGAATCCGGAGCACGTCCCGGACGTGGAGATCCCATGTCTTCCCGAAAATGGTGACCACCGGCGTTTCTGCCCGCAGGATCGCATTGAGACTCTGATCCTTCGACGCGGGCACATCCGCACGGCGGGTTGACCCGAAAGCGGCAATTTTCGACGTTTTCAATTTGAGCCGCTTCACCCTGGTGAAAAACTCTATGTCCTTCGGATTGGAGCCCGGGAATCCCCCCTCGATATAGTGAATCCCCATATGATCCAGTCGTTCCGCAATCCTCAGTTTGTCCTGAACCGAAAGAGAAACTCCTTCGCCCTGGGTTCCGTCCCGCAATGTCGTATCATAAAGTTTCACTTGTTGTTTTTCCATATACTCCTATCCTTTGAAGGCTATTTCCGCGCGCCCGGCGGCAAATGCAGTTGAAATACCTGGTGAATCGCCCGGACGGCCCTGTCCGCATGCCGCTTATTGATCACGCAGGAAATTTTGATTTCAGAAGTTGAAATCATCTCGATATTGATGCGCTTGGATGCTAGTGCCGAGAACATCCTGGCCGCGATGCCGGAGTGGCTCCGCATACCGACGCCGACGACCGACACCTTCGCGATATTGTCTGCATACGTCACCCCCTCCGCCCCGATGCGGTGAGCGACTTTCCTTGCAATCTCCAACGTCTTCTTCAAATCGCCGAGAGGAACCGTAAAGGACAAGTCCGTCGTCCCCGTCCGGCTGACGTTCTGAATGATCATATCGATATTGACGTTCTTCTCGGCAATCTCCTTGAAGATTTTTGCGGCGACGCCGGGGCGGTCCGGAACGCTCCGGATGGTGATCTTCGCCTCGTTTTTGTTCGCTGTGACGCCGCTGACCAGAATATCCTCCATTGCTTTTGCCTCCTTTAAAATCACGGTGCCGGGCCGCTGTGAAAAACTGGAACGGACATGAATGGGAACGTTGTATTTTTTGGCCACTTCCATCGAACGGGCCTGCATGACCTGCGCTCCCAGCGACGCCAATTCAAGCATTTCATCGTAACTGATGCGGTCGAGCTTCCGGGCATTCCGGATGAGGCGCGGGTCCGCCGTATACACCCCTTCCACATCCGTATAAATCTCGCACATCGTCGCCCCTAACGCTTTCGCCAGGGCCACGGCCGTCAAATCCGAACCGCCACGGCCCAGCGTGGTGATGTCCTGATCCAGCGTGACGCCCTGGAAACCCGCCACGATGACAATGCGCCCCTTCCGGAGCTCCTCCACAATCCGTTTGGCATTGATGTCCAAAATCTTGGCCTTGGTGTAGGCGCGGTCGGTCAGAATGCCCACCTGTGCGCCGGTAAAAGAAATGGCTTTGTGCCCGAGCCGGTGAATCGCCATCGCCAAGATTGCCACGTTCCTCTGCTCCCCGGTCGACAGGAGCATGTCCATTTCGCGCTCAGGCGGATCGTCGGTCACCTGGCGCGCCAATGCAATGAGTTCGTCGGTGGTGTCCCCGGCCGCCGAAACGACGACAACGACCTTGTCGCCTTTCTTTTTCTGCGCGACCACGCGGGCGGCGACCCGCTGGACCAGACGGGGGCTTGCAACACTGGAACCGCCGTATTTTTGAACAATAAGCCCCATCTCAACGCATTCCTTTCGATAAAATGAAGTAATCCATCAGATGATGGCCCTCTTCAAATAAAAGACCGCTCGCGGAAGCGGCCGTCTCGGAAAATTCGCTCACTCCCCTCGCCTCAATCCCTTCGCCATACGTCAAAAAACAAACCGGATTGTCGACGTGCGTCCTCCGGCTGACCAGCGTTGCATGATCCGGCGTCACCAGAATTCGGAACTTCTCTTTGGTCTTTTTCAATCCGTCCGCAATGCCGCCGACGATGATGCGGTCAAATTTTTCGATGGCGTTGATTTTTTCGCGGACATCGCCGTTGTGACCCGCCTCATCCGTCGCCTCAAGATGAACCAGCACAAAGTCACTGCGCTCCAGCGCCGCTAACGCATAGGAGGCCTTTCCTTCATAGTTGGTATCATAATATCCCGTTGCACCCGGAACATCCACCACCTCGAACCCGACCAGTTTTCCAATTCCCTTGATCAGATCGATCGCCGAAATGACCGAGCCCGCAACGCCGAATTTCTCCTTGAAGGAGGGGAGTTTGGCCTGCGTCCCCGGCCCCCAAAGCCATATCCGGTTGGCGGGATTCTCCTTCAAATCCAGCCGGACTTTGTTGACTTCATGCTCCGCCAAAATCTCCCGGGACTTGTCCATCAACTGGATAAGGAACTCGGCGCCTTGGCCTTGCGGCAGATGCGGCGCAATGGATTCACCCATAAAGGTATGGGGACCGTCCACCGAGACCTCGAAGTGCGCCGTCGGCGAAAACGACCTTTTGACGACGAGGAGATGCCGGTAGCTGACGCCGGTATGAAATCGGATCCCTTTCTTCCCCATCTGCTTATTGAGACACTCAATGAGAAGGGATGCCTCCTGCGTCGAAATGTGCCCCGCGCTGTAATCGATGAGGCGGTCATTTTCCACCGTGATGAAATTACACCGGAACGCCACGTCGTCTTCCTTCAGAGACACGCCGATATTGACCGCCTCCAGAGACCCTCTCCCGGGGTAATAGCGCCTCGGATCATATCCCAAAATCGACAAACACGCTACGTCGGATGCCGAGGTCATTCCTTTCGGCACCGTCCGACACAATCCGACCTGACCGCCGTTGGCCAATTCATCCATCCGGGGAGTCCGCGCCGCCTCCAGAGGAGTCTTCCCGAAAAGCTCCGCAAGGGGCTCGTCTGCCATTCCGTCTGCGATCAGGACTGCGTATTTCAAAAAATCTCCTTCAAAATTTGCTTCAGCTCGGCGCGGATGGTGAGCGGGGGCTTCACCTGCTGCAGCACGATTCCCGGATCCTTCAGACCGTGCCCTGTCAGTACACAGACAATCTTTTTCCCCTGAAAATACTTTTTCCGGCTCATCTTCATCACACCGGCCACCGAAGCGGCGGAAGCCGGCTCTACAAATACCCCTTCGAGGGATGCGAGCATTTTGTACGCATTGAGAATTTCCCGGTCCGTCACCGTATCGATGAGGCCCCCGGATTCGTCCCGGGAGGCGACCGCCTGCTTCCAGCTTGCCGGATTTCCGATAC
>JBDRBD010000074.1:0-3156 GCA_043823025.1 Candidatus Omnitrophota bacterium
CCACTCGGCAATCGCCTCCTTGAGTTTCAGCTCCGCATCCCCCGCGGGCCGGGAGTAACGATGATTCTCCGTGATGTGCGCCTGGCGGCATAATTCCTCCACGATATGGGGCGGTGTCGGAAGATCCGGACTGCCCATCCCAAGGTCAATGACATCAATTCCTTTTGCGCGGGCTTTTGCTTTCAAATCATCCATAATCGTAAAAAGGTAAAGCGGCAGGCGTTTCATGCGATTCGCTTCATGAATATTCATGGGGTGATTTCATCCTCTCTTTTAAAGTGATCTTCATCTGAGCTTGGTCTGCCCTATAAGAACTGCGGACAAAAGGGCCTGAAAAAACATGCGCAAATCCGAGCGCATAGGCCTTTTCTTCGTACTTCCGAAAAAGTTCTGGAGGAATATAGTCCTCCACAGGGACCTGGCGCGCACTGGGCCGGAGGTATTGGCCAATGGTCACCCTGTCGCATTGGCTTCTGCGCAAGTCCGCAAGCGCTTCTCCCACTTCTTCCCCGCGCTCTCCCAGCCCTACCATCAAACCGCTTTTTGTCACGATGTGCGGGGCGCGTTTTTTAACATAATGAAGGATCCCGAGCGACCGTTCGTAACGTGCGCCGGGTCTCAATGTCCGCTGAAGCCTTGCAACGGTTTCGAGATTATGATTGTAGATATCGGGCTCCGCCCGGATCACCGTCTCGACGGCCTCCTCGTTCCCTTTGAAATCGGGGGTCAGCACCTCGATCGTCACGCTGGGAAACGCTTCGCGGATGGTCGTGATGGTTCTTGAAAACTGCAACGCCCCTCCATCCGTCAGGTCATCTCGGGTGACGGAAGTAATCACAGCATGCGAAATTCGCAGCCGCCGGATGGCTTCGGTAAGCCGCCCCGGCTCGTCCTCTTCCGGGCTCATGGGGCTTCCCTGAGACACCGCACAGAAAGCGCATCGCCGCGTGCAAATGTTCCCGAGTATCATAAAGGCGGCCGTATGCCGGGAAAAACAGTCCTGCACATTCGGACAGCGCGCACTGACGCACACCGTCTTGAGCTTTAACTCCTCAAGAACGCCTCTTGTCAAAGACGTTGGCTCAATTCGTTTTCGAAGCCAAACCGGAAAATGTGTCGTCACGCTGTACAAAATCCCGCGCCGCCTCTTCAACTGATTCCGAGAGCGTCGGATGAGGATGAGGAACTTCCTGAATATCCCGAATGGAAATTCCCACCCGGCAGGCCAACGCCAGTTCCCCGATCAATTCCGTTACATGGGGGCCGATGAGGTGTGCTCCGACGAGCTTTCCTCCGGGAGACTCACCGACCAGTTTCACAAAACCCTCTTTTTGACCTAAAATCTGAGCCTTGGCGGACCGAATAAAGGGGGCGCGCCCGATAGACACCTTCCCGCGGCCTCGGGCCGTTTTTTCGGTCCACCCCACTTTTGCAACTTCCGGAACCGTAAAAACACATTCAGGAACAGCAAACTCTTCCGCAGCACTTTCCTTGCCGGCCATCGCATCAACGGCAACCCTTCCCTGATGCGAAGCCGCATGAGCCAGTGGCCACTTTCCGGTGGCATCCCCCACCGCAAACACCGTCGGAACAGACGTTCGCATCTGGCGGTCAACCGCAATGAAGCCCTGATTCATGGAAACGCCCAGCTCTTCCAGCCCAAGGCCCTGCGTGTTGGGAGTGCGCCCGACGCTGACCAAAACCTTTTCAGCGCGATAATGGGCTCCCGACGCGGCGGCCACCAAAACGCCTCCGTCGTCCCTCTGGAACGATGCGACGGTCTCTCCGGTATGAACGCCGATTCCCTGCCGTATGAAAATTTTTTTCAGGGTTTCAGAAATCTCTTCATCAAATCCCGGGAGAAGAAACGGAAGTGCTTCCAGGAGAATAACCCGAGTTCCCAACCGATGAAAAAGACCGGCGAATTCGCATCCGCTGGGACCGGCCCCAATAATGACAAGTGACCCGGGGGCTTCCTTTTCTTGAAGGAGGTGATCGCTGGAAAGAATTTCAGTTCCGTCAAAAGGAAAACCCTGGATCGTTTTTGGGCGGCTTCCGGTCGCCACGAGAATAAATCGGGTGTCAATGTTTTCTTCATTGACGCGGACGCAACGTTCTGAAATAATGCGCGCCTCTCCCCGCACCACCAAGACGCCTGCGTCCCGCAAGGAGGCGAGTGCGCCCTGATGAAGCCGCGCAACAACGCTTTCCTTCCTCCGAAGCATCGCTTCCAAAAAGGCCTGTTTCTCTTTTCCGGAAAGTCCTTCCTCAAGAGCCAAGGCGTCCGTGATCAGGCTTTTCGTCGGAATGCAGCCTCGGTGAAGACATACGCCGCCCACCGCATCTTTTTCGACGAGGATTGTTTTGAATTGATTGTGGCTTGCATGGAGGGAGGCGGCTATGCCTCCCGGCCCGCCGCCGAGTATTGTTACATCTGCCTTCATCAAAGGGTCAAAGGTTCTCGAACTCTTCTAGATTCTTGATGCGGTCCTGAATGTCCTGATAGGTCACCGTTCCGCGTCGGGCAAGGTCTTTCAGCGATCTATCCATACTTTGCATTCCGTATTGGGATCCTGTCTGGATGAGGGTCGGGATTTGTTCTGTTTCCTGCTCCCGGATGAGATTCCGGACGGCGGACGTCGCCACCAACACCTCACAGGCCAGAACCCTCCCGACGCCCGATGCCGATGGAACCAGCTGCTGCGAAATAACAGCCTGAAGGGTTGCAGCAAGCTGAATCCGTATCTGCTGTTGCTGATAGGGAGGAAAAACGTCGATCACGCGGTCGATGGTCTGCACCGCATCCGGCGTATGCAACGTGGCAAGAACCAAATGCCCTGTTTCAGCAGCCGTCAAGGCCGTCGCAATCGTTTCAAGATCCCGCATCTCTCCGACGACAACCAGGTTCGGATCCTGCCGCAAAACATGCTTGAGGGCTGAGGCAAAAGAATGGGTATCCGCAAACACCTCCCGCTGCTTGATCACGCTCCGTTTATTGTGATGGACGTATTCAATCGGGTCCTCGATGCAGACGATTAGGTACTGTTTTTCGGAATTGACCAATTCGACCATCGCCGCAAGCGTCGTGGTCTTCCCCACGCCGGTCGGCCCGGTCACGAGCACAAGACCATTCGGTTTCCTGGCAAATTCCGCCAC
>JBDRBD010000075.1:0-8323 GCA_043823025.1 Candidatus Omnitrophota bacterium
CCCAAGGCGGTCGCGGCAGGCTGCATCGTCGTGGACAATTCGAGTGCGTTCCGGATGGAGAAGGAAGTCCCCCTGATTGTTCCGGAGGTCAATGGGCATCTCATTCCGACCCACAAAGGAATTATTGCCAATCCCAACTGCTCGACGATTCAACTCGTCGTGGCGTTGAAGCCCCTTCATGATTATGCCCGGATCAAGCGGGTGGTGGTGACGACCTTCCAGTCCGTCTCCGGCGCAGGGGGGAAAAGCCATCGAAGAGCTGCGGATACAAACGCAGCAGATTTTGCAGGGGAAGGAACCAAAACCCGAAAAGTTCCCGCATCCGATCGCCTTCAACGTGATCCCGCATATCGACATTTTCTTTGAAGACGGATACACGCGGGAAGAGAAAAAGATTATGCAGGAGACGCTTAAGATCATGGATGCCGACTTTGCCGTGACCGCCACCGCGGCCAGGGTCCCGGTCTTTTTTGCCCATTCCGAATCCGTGAACTGTGAATTTGAAAAACCGATTTCGCCGGAGGAAGCAAGGGACCTCCTTGCCAAAGCCCCGGGCGTGGAAGTGGTGGATGAGCCGAAGCATGCACGGTATCCTCTCGCGATTCATGCGGCAGGGAAGGATAATGTCTTTGTGGGGCGGATCCGGAAAGATGCCACCGTCCGGTCCGGACTCAATTTCTGGGTGGTGGGAGACAATCTTCGGAAGGGTGCTGCACTTAACGCCGTCCAGATCGCTGAGCGTCTATGAGGCAGATCGTCCTGACCGTCAGCTACGACGGGACGCACTATGCGGGCTATCAAATCCAAAAAAATGCGAGGACCATTCAGGCGGTTCTCGAATCAACCCTCCGCAGGATTCTGAAAGAAAAAGTCCGCCTTTCAGCGGCCAGCCGCACCGACGCCGGCGTCCATGCGCTTGAGCACATCACTGCTTTTAAGAGTGGCGCGACCATTTCCTGTGT
The DNA here is from genome assembly GCA_043823025.1 of Candidatus Omnitrophota bacterium. Taxonomy (GTDB): domain Bacteria; phylum Omnitrophota; class Gorgyraeia; order JACQQV01; family JACQQV01; genus JBDRBD01. The sequence continues at coordinate 963 of JBDRBD010000075.1, forward strand.
TGCCTTAATGCGGGCGCTCAACAGCCTTCTTCCTCAAGACATCGTCGTACGCAAAGCAGCAGAAAAGCCGCCTTCCTTCCGAGTCCGCGACGCGGCGGCCTTGAAGCAATACCGCTACACGATCCGGCATCACCCCGTGCGGTCGCCTTTTGACCGGTTCTATACTACCTTTTATCCCTATCCCTTGGACGTCGCGGCCATGCGGAAGGCCGCCCGGTATTTGGTCGGGAGGAAAAATTTCAAGTCATTTCAGGCCAGTGACAAAGTCGAACGCTCCTCGGTTCGAACCATTCACCGCCTCTCCGTCCGACAAAAATCCCCTTATCTGGTGATTGACGTGACGGGAAGCGGATTTCTCTACAAAATGGTCCGGAACATTGTCGGAACACTCCTGGAAGTGGGACGGGGCCGCCGTTTGCCCGAAGGACTGCCCAGATTGGTTTCACAAAAGAACCGGACACTGGCCGGCCCGACTGCTCCCGCGAGGGGTTTGTGCCTGATTAAAGTGAGTAACGCCTGAAAAAAATCTTCATTCTGGACTTGACAGATTACAATTTGTCTGGTAAACTTAATGTTCATTCTGAGAAGAACAATGCAAAAATTCACGGATCTTCATAGTATACAAGATGTTGCGAGAAAACGGTACCTGGTTGACGCTAAGGGAAAAGTGCTTGGACGCCTTGCGCAGGAGGTAGCTAAGGTTCTTCGCGGAAAACATAAACCGACCTTTTCCTATCATGTGGATTTAGGGGACCATGTCGTTATCTTCAATGCAGAAAAAGTCCGGGTAACCGGGAAGAAACTCAAAACAAAAACATATACCCGTTATTCAGGTTATCCCGGCGGACTCAGGCGAATACCCCTTGAGAGGATGCTTAGGGAGCATCCGGAACGGGTCGTCCAGCATGCAGTGCAGGGCATGCTGCCGAAGACGCCGCTGGGGAGAAAAATTTTCAAGAAACTAAGGGTCTACCGGGGAGAAACGCTGCCCTTCGGGACCAAGAACATGGAAGCGTTGAACATTCCTTCATGATGGAAGCGACAGAAACAACACAAGAAGAAACGAGTTCTCAGGAAGCGCCGCAGAGTCCTTCCTTTCCGGTCTGGGCGACCGGGAGACGGAAGGAGTCAGTGGCACAGGTGCGACTTCATTCGGGAGCCGGAGAGACTCAGATTAACGGAAAGCCTATGAAAGAATATTTCAAAATGCTTTCCTATCAGGAGGCCTCCCTGCAACCTTTGGAAGTCACCCATTCCCAAGAGAAGTACCATATCACTGTGAAAGTGTTGGGAGGAGGTTTAGCGGGACAGGCAGGTGCCATTCGCCATGGACTCGCAAGGGCCCTCTTGAAGGCCGACCCGTCCCTGCGCCCGGTACTGCGCAGCGGCGGGTATCTCACGCGCGATCCGCGTATGAAAGAGAGAAAGAAATACGGCCAGAAGGGTGCGCGCAAGCGATTCCAGTGGACGAAACGATAGGCCTGAACCGTATGAAATTGCACGAAGCTTTATTTTAAAAAATCGAAGACACAGGAAACCTATTCTGATCGTCCAGCGTCCCCGGCGGGAAACCGACGGAGGTTCGTTGACAGAATAGGTTTTTTATTTTAAACTGAATGTGGCATTGAAGATGGAAAAATGAGGAGAGGAACATGTCTTATCGAGTTGGCATTATGGGGGTTCGGGGGTGTGCGGGGGAGGAGCTGTTTCGACTCCTTCTGAACCATCCTGACGTCGAGGTTTGCTGCGTGCAGGATCGGGTGGAAAAACCCCAGAAGCTTTCGGAGTTCCTCCCGGCCTTTGCAAAGCGGACAGAGCTTGTTTGCAAGGACTGCGCGCCGGAAGAGATGGGCGAAGCGTGCGACGCGGTTTTTTTAGCCCTGCCGCATACCGTTTCCATGACCGTGGCTTCAGCCATTTTGGCGAAAAAGAAGAAACTTATTGACCTTTCCGCAGATTTCCGGCTGAAAGACCTCCCGGTGTATGAGCGCACTTACAAAACGAAGCACCTTCATCCGGAACTTTTACAAGAAGCCGTGTATGGGCTTCCGGAACTCTTTCGGGAGAAGATTCGGAAAGGCACGCTCATCGCCAATCCGGGCTGCTACCCGACGGCAGTGATGCTGGGGGCTGCCCCTTTTCTTTTAAAGAAAAAACCAAGCGGCGGCGTTTTTTTTTGCCGATGCGAAAAGCGGGGTGACCGGTGCCGGGCGGGGCGGCAGTGCACAACTCACATTTAGTGAGGTGAACGGAAACTTCAGGGCGTACCGGGTCGGAGAGCACCAGCATGTTCCCGAAATGGAGGAAGTGCTTACGGGGCTCCTCGGAAACAAAACCCAGGTGATTTTTACACCGCACCTTCTTCCAGTCAACCGGGGAATTCTTGCGACGCTTTATTTCCGCCCCGTCGAGCCGTGCACGACCGGGGAATTGATCGCACTTTATGAAAATTTCTATCGGGAGACTCCTTTTGTCCGGATTCTCCCGGAAGGTGTTTACCCGGCCATCAAGGATGTTCTCTATACCAATTTTTGTGATATCGGGATCAAGGTGGATCAGGAAAGACAGGTCGTCATCGTCATCGCGGTGATCGACAATCTGGTCAAAGGGGCTGCAGGTCAGGCCATTCAGAACATGAATCTTGTCCTGGGGCTCGGGGAGACGCGGGGGCTTCTTTGATGGAATGGATCAAGGGCGGCGTGACTGCACCCAACGGGTTTCTTGCAAGCGGCCTTCGGGCCGGGATCAAACGGTGGTCCCGGGATCTTGGGCTCCTTTATTCGAAGGCACCGGCGGCGGCGGCCGGGATTTTTACCCAGAACCGGATTCAGGCAGCTCCTCTTCGGGTGACGCGGGAACATCTGAAAGGAGGATGTCTCCAGGCCGTTATCGTGAATAGCGGCAATGCGAATTGCTGCACCGGGAAGGAGGGACTTCGGGACGCCCGGCGGATGGCCCAGCGGACTGCGAAGGAACTTGGAATTCCGGGCCGGTGGGTGGGGGTTTGTTCAACGGGGACGATCGGAGTGGCTCTTCCGATGACGCGGATTGAGGAAAAGATTCCTTTTCTGGTAGCCGATCTCCATCCGAAGAAGCATCTGGAGTTTGCGGAATCCATTCTGACGACGGATAAAAAAATCAAGGAAGCGGCCGTTCACTTTGCCTCCGGAGCGCGGAAAGTGACGATCGGCGCCGTTTGCAAAGGGGCGGGGATGATTCATCCGAACCTGGCGACAATGCTCTGTTTTATCACGACCGATGCCGCCGTCGGCCGGAGGCACCTAAGGCCGCTCCTTCGGGAAATCGGCGAGGAAACGTTCAACCGGATCACGGTCGACGGAGATATGAGCACGAACGACACCGTGTTGCTGCTGGCCAATGGCTTGAGCGGGGGTCCGGCGGTCAGTTCTGCCGCAGGGCGTTCCTTCCGGCAGTTCGAGAAAGCACTTCGGGCAGTGATGTCGACCCTTGCTCAAAAGATTGTCTCCGACGGAGAAGGGGCGACGCAGGTGGCCGAGGTTACGGTGACCCATGCCAGAACCCGGGAGGAGGCGCTTCGGGTCTGCCGGGCCGTGGCAACTTCGAATCTTGTCAAGACAGCGCTTTTCGGGCGGGATCCGAACTGGGGGAGGATTGCCGCCAGCGCCGGAGCCAGCGGCGTGAACTTCCGGCCGGAAAAACTTTCGATTGCCCTGGGAGAGGTGTGGTGTTTCCGGGGCAACAGGCCGCTCGTTGTCAAAAAGGATCTTCGGGAAAAGCTGTTCAAACAGCATCCCGTGAAAATCCGCGTCGAGCTGGGCATGGGGTCTGAAAAAGCGTCGATGTGGACCTGTGATTTGACGGATGAGTATGTACGGGTGAATGCCCACTATCGAACATGACGAACATAGAGAATGGGAGAATGAACGTATGGGAGAATGGGTATTTTTTCACCCACGACTCACGACCCATTCTCTCACTCTCTGCATTTGAGCCATGAGACGATACATTGAAAAAGCGGATATTCTGATTGAGGCGCTTCCTTATCTCCGCGCCTTCCGGAACAAGGCATTCGTCATTAAGTACGGGGGGCGGGCCATTGCGAGCGATAAGGGAAAACGCGCCATCCTGGAAGATATTGTGTTTCTTTCCTCCGTCGGAATCTGCCCGATTCTGGTGCACGGAGGCGGGCCCCATATCGACGCAAAACTTCGGGAGGAAGGGATTCAGTTCACTTTTGTCGAAGGAAGACGGGTCACGGACGGGAAGGCGATGGGCATTGTGAATGAAGTGCTGACCGAGCTCAACCGGAAGCTGGTCCGGGACATTAGCGAGGACCTGGAAGGCCGTGCCAAGGGGCTCGACGGCAAAAAAGGACTTTTCCAGATTAAAGCGATCTCCAAGGAAAAACTGGGGTATGTGGGGGAGATTGTGAGAGTGAAATGTTCCATGATCCAGTCCCTTCTGGAGCGATCCGTCATCCCCGTGATCTCGCCGATTTCAAGAGGGAAAGACGGAAAGCTCTACAATGTGAATGCGGATGAAGCGGCGACCAAAGTCGCCGAAGCGCTCCGGGCGGAGAAACTCGTTTTCCTGACCGATGTGAACGGAATTCTCCGGGACCGGCAGGACCCCGACAGCCGAATCCCGACGGTCCGCGTGGAGGATGCTGAAAGTTTGATCACTCAGAGAATCGTGGACCAGGGGATGATTCCGAAAATCCGGGCAGCCAAACACGCCATTTCCAAAGGGGTGCGGAAGGTTCATATCATCAACGGAAATCTTCCCCGCGCGCTCCTTCTTGAAATTTTTACGGATCAGGGAATCGGTACGGAGATTGTGAAATAAAATGAATGCTTCTGAAGTGGTCGCATCAGAAAAATTGTATGTGATCCCCAATTACAAAAGGGTCCCTCTTGTCCTGACAAAAGGAAAGGGGTCTTACGTCTGGGATATCAACGGCAAGCGCTATCTGGATTTTTTCCCCGGTTGGGGGGTGAGCGGTCTCGGACACTGTCCGCGGGCGGTGACCCGGGCTGTCCAGACCCAGTCCAAGCGGATTCTCCATGTTTCCAACAACTATTATCATCCGCTCCAGGTGAAACTGGCACAGCGGCTGGTTGAAAGCTCCTTCGACGGGAAAGTCTTTTTTGGAAACAGCGGCGCGGAGGCGAATGAAGCGGCCATCAAGTTGGCGCGCGCCTACGGGCATCCGGATCGGTATGAAATCCTCTCGATGACAGGGTCTTTTCACGGGAGGACTCTGGCAACGGTCACATTGACCGGTCAGTCCAAATATAAGGAGGGGTTTGGACCGCTGCCGCAGGGATTCCGGGAAGTCCCTCTGAATGACCTTTCGGACGTGGAGCAAGCCGTCCGGAAGGAAACGGTTGCCATTTTTCTGGAACTGATTCAGGGGGAAGGCGGCATCCGGGTCGCGTCGCCGGAATTCGTTCAGGGATTACGGAAACTCTGCGACGCAAAAAAAATGCTTCTTGTCTTTGACGAAGTGCAGACCGGAATCGGCCGCACCGGGAAACTGTTCTGTTATGAGCATTACGGCGTCATCCCGGACGTCATGACTTTGGCCAAGTCTCTCGGCGGCGGGCTTCCCATCGGGGCGATGATCGCCCGGAAGCCTTATGCGGAACTCCTCGGTCCCGGAAGGCACGCAGCGACTTTTGGCGGCAGCCCCTTGGTCTGCCGGGCGGCCCTTGCGGTCCTGGAGACGATTCGGAAGGAAAAACTCCTTTCCCATGTGACGCGGATGGGGGCATTTCTTTCGGAATCGCTTCAGGCATTGCAAAAACGATACCCGGTGATCCGGGAAATCCGCGGGAAAGGATTCATGATCGGCATGGAGCTCGATCGGGAAGGGCAAGCCTTCGTGGAGCGGTGCATCGCGCGGGGCCTTCTTTTGAACTGTACGCAGGAACGGGTCATTCGGATCATGCCCGCTCTGAATGCATCCAGGAAGGAAATCATGCAGGCCCTTGCGGTCATTGAGGAAGTCTTGAAGGAGATATCATGAAACAGGATTTTGTTTCCCTCGGGGAAATGACCCCCCAAAGGATCCAAACGATTTTTCAGGAAGCGGATCGGCTGAAACAGTCGAAGGAAAAGATACTTTCGGGGAAATCCCTGGCGCTCATCTTCCAAAAACCGTCGATGCGGACACGGGTGTCCTTTGAGGCCGGCATGTTTCAGCTGGGTGGGCAGACGATTTACCTCGATCCCCATGACATTCAGTTAGGGGTGAGGGAAAGTGTTTCCGATATCGCCAAAGTCCTGTCGCGTTATGTCCACGGGATCGTCGCGAGGACCTTTTCCCACGAGGACGTTGTGATACTTGCGAAGAATGCGGCGATCCCCGTCATCAACGGCTTGAGCGATTTGGAACATCCCTGTCAGGCGCTCGCCGATCTTTATACGATTTACAAGGTGTTTCGGCGGCTCAAGGGAATCAAGATCGCCTATGTCGGCGACGGGAATAATGTCCTTCATTCGCTATTGCAGGGGGCCGGTCTGGCGGGTATGCATCTTTCGGTTGCGTCTCCGAAAGGGTACAAGCCGCTCGACCTTTATGTGCGGGAGGCGAAACATCTGGCGAAGAAATCCGGCGCCCGGATTGCGGTGGGCCATGATCCCGTCGAGGCGGTGAAAGATGCGGATATCGTTTATACGGATGTCTGGACCAGTATGGGGCAGGAGAAGGAGCGGGAAAAGCGGTTTAACGCTTTTCAGGGATATCAAGTCAATGAATCGTTGATGAAACGGGCCAAACCCCAGGCACGCTTCATGCACTGCCTCCCCGCCCATCGGGGGGAGGAGGTGTCTCAAGGGGTATTGGACGGGGTAAAGTCGATTGTCTTCGACCAGGCGGAAAACCGCCTCCATGTTCAAAAAGCGGTTCTGGCGATATTATTGGGTTAGGGGTGCGTGAATGCGAGAATGGGAGAATGCGTTTTTAACGCATTCTCGCACACACGCATTCTCAAACAGGTAAGGATACATTCAATGAAGCGAAAGAAAGTAGTACTTGCGTATTCGGGCGGACTGGATACGTCTGTCTCCGTGAAATGGCTTACGGAAGAAAAGAATCTGGATGTGATCTGTTTTTCGGCGGATATCGGACAGGGCGTGGACCGGGCGGAGCTTTCCCGGAGGGCCCGAGCGAGCGGCGCGAAGAAAATCGATATCCAGGACCTGAGAAAAGAATTCGTGCGCGACTTCATTTTCCCGACGCTGAAAAGCGGCGCGGTGTACGAATCGAAGTATTTTCTGGCGACCGCACTTTCCCGGCCGCTCATTGCCAAGGCCCTGGTGGCAGTGGCCAAACGGGAGAAGGCTTCTTATATCGCTCACGGATGCACCGGAAAGGG
>JBDRBD010000076.1:0-4649 GCA_043823025.1 Candidatus Omnitrophota bacterium
GGGACGATGAATCTCCTCACCTTTGAAGAGTTGTATCGTCCCTTGTCCGAGGAGCAGAAAAGATTGTTGGAGGCAATCCGGGCGCTTGACCCCAAGGCGTTAGAGGCAACGGCCCATTCCTTTGGGGATACGCCGTCGGACTTCCGTTTCGTGGCGCTACCGGCACAAGAGATCCGGAGAAGCGGCATCCCTGTGACGCTCGCCAAGCAGTTTCTTCCGGAGGAAGTAGCCCTGGCGTATCAGGAGATGATGGAGGCCATGAAGCGCGACTTGGGCAAGGTTCTTTACGTGGAATCCGGATACCGCGCCCCCGCCTATCAGCTTTATCTTTTTCTCCGCTATCTTCCGAAACACGGATATTCTGTCCGGGAGACTAACCGGTTCGTTGCTCTCCCCGGGCATAGCGAACACGGCGCCCCGCAAAAGCAGGCACTCGACTTCATCAGTGAAGAGGGGGTTAACGGCGAGGACAATCCAGAGGAGTTTGAAATGCTCCCCGAATACCAGTGGCTCCTCCAGCATGCCCAGGCGCACGGTTTTGTCCTTTCTTATCCGCGCCAAAATCCCTGGGGCACCACCTTTGAACCCTGGCATTGGCACTATGAAAGCAGAGAATGAGAGAATGGGTGTGTGGGAGAATGAGTAATCCTAGACAAGCGACCAGCGACCGGAGGGAGCCCCGAGCGAGCAAAGCGAGTCGAGGGATAACCACCGACGAGCAATGAAGTAACGAAATACAGTTAAGACCATGAAGAAAACGTTCCTTCGCGAGCTGAATCTTTTTGATGCCTCCCTGCTGATTGTGGGGTGCATTATCGGTGCCGGGATCTTCCGGACGCCAGCCTCGATCGCCGTGCATCTCCAGTCCCCTTTTCTGGTACTTTTGGTCTGGACGGTCGGCGGGTTTATTTCATTGTGCGGGGCTTTTTGCTACGCGGAACTCGCTTCTGTCTTCCCCAGGACGGGCGGGGATTACATTTACCTTTCGGAGGCCTATGGGGGCCTGGTCGGATTTTTATTCGGATGGACCAAGCTTTTCATCGAAAGGACCGGGACCATCGCGGTATTGGCATTTGTCTTTGCGGAATATCTCCGCTTCATTTTTCATTATTCCGAAGACACACTCAAGGGAGTGGCCTGCGGGGCGGTTCTTGTGCTGACCCTTGCGAATATCGCGGGCATCGGATTTGGGAAACACATTCAGAACTTTTTTACGATGGTGAAAGTGGCGGTCATCCTCGGAATCGTCGGCTTCGGAATCGGCCGCGCAGCCACCGTCCCTTCCTCTCTCCATCCCTTTTTCCCAGAACGCATCACGTTGGACACGGTTCAGTCGTTTGGGGTGGCGCTGATCTTTGTCTTATGGGCGTATGGCGGGTGGTCGGAAGCCGCTTATGTGGCAGAGGAGGTTAAAGATTCGGAGCGAAATGTTCCGCGCGCGATTCTCTTGGGGCTTTCTCTCACGATGGTGTTGTATCTCATGATTAATTTTGTCTATCTTTACTATATTCCTTCGGAGACGATGGCGCAGGAAAAGCTGGTGGCAGCCGCGACCGTGACGAAGGCCATAGGGCCCGGATGGGGAGGCGGGGTTTCTCTCTTGGTAAGTCTCTCGGCATTTGGCGCGCTCAACGGTTACATTTTGACCGGCGCGCGGATTCTGTATGCCTTAGGCGAGGACCACCCGCTTTTCAGACGGTTCAGCAAACTCCATCCGAAGTTGCACACGCCGGTTGTGGCACTCTGGTTTAATGCGGCAGTCGCAATGATTCTCATCCTGACAAAGAGTTTCGAGGAGATTTTGACCTATACGACGGTGGCCATCTGGGTGTTTTTTGGAATGACGGGCCTTTCGGTTTTTATCCTGAGGAAAAAATATCCGGAGCGGAAAAGGCCGTATGTGATGTGGGGGTATCCGATCGTCCCGCTTCTTTTTATTGTAACGACCGTTTTCTTCGTTCTCAATGCCTGCCTCAAAGAAGCTTCCCAGTCCCTGTTCGGCCTCGGGATCGTTTTTCTCGGTTTTCCCCTTTACTTCATTTCTCGGCGCCTCCGCTAGCGCAGGTCAGTTCGCCTTATAACACGAGGCGGATGAGGTGTGCGGTCAGGAACCCCAGGTAGGTGCCGACGGCATTTCCGAAAAGGGCAAGGAGGAGGCCGAGGGGACCGAGGTGCTTTTTGTAGCAGGAAGCCACGATCGGCGCAGAAACGATCCCTCCGACGTTGGCCTGGCTTGCTGTCGCCAGAAGCACCAAAGGAATACGAAAGCATTTCCCGAAACAAAAGAGCAGCGCCCCGTGAATCAGGATCCAGCAAGCCCCCACGACAATAAAAAGCGGGAAGCGCAAAAGGTCTTTCAGGTCGGCTTGAGCTCCCATCGCGAGGAGGATCAGGTAAAGGAGAAGGGTTCCGAGTCGTGAAGCCCCCCAACTTTCAAGACGGGAAATGGGCGTCAGAGCAAGAAGCATGGCGAGGGTGGTTGCAAGGAGCACAACCCAGCTCTGCTGCGTCAATACACCTTCCCAGACCGGCAGAAACCGGGAAAGCCAGAAGCAAAGGGCAGTTCCTGCCGCCGCAGTTCCCAAAAGAGCCCCTCCGCGCTGGAATGTCAAAACGGCCGTTCCTTTCTTGGGAGAAAGTGCATTGAGGGTTTCCTCGAGGGTCTGGTGCAGCGATTGTTTTGCCCCGACCCATCGGTCAAAAGTATTTTGATAGGGGACAAGAAAAAGGAGAAATGCCATCCAACTATAGGCGATGACGGAATCAACCAGAATCATCGGTGAAAAAAGTTCATGCGGCGTTCCAACCGCTTCTTTCAGGGAGGCCATGTTGATACTGCCTCCGGTCCAGCTTCCTGCCAGCGCCCCGAACCCCCTCCAGGCTTCTTTGGGGAGAAACTGGCGGAAGAGGTAACAGCTGAGCACTCCCCCAAGGACGATTCCCGACGTCCCCGCCAACATCGTGGCGAACGCCGTCCTTCCGGTTTTCAGGAGCGGGGCGAACTGTGTTGCAATGAGGAGGAGGAAGAGAGCCGCCGGCAACAGGAGATATACCATGGCTTGATAAAAAGAGGCCGCTTCCGGCAGTATTCCGAGCGTGCGTGCCGTCATCGGCAGAAAATAACACCAGAAGGGAAATGGAATGGCTTTCAGGAGACGGCGCATATTGGCTCTATTTTAAAGAGGAGAGCCCAAACGGTCAAATGGTATAATGAAGCCATGAAGGAAAAGATTACCTTTTTCCTGGGCGTGTGGCTCCTTGCATCTTCCTGGGCTTTGGGTTCGGAGGAGATCCCGCACGTGCGCTCCGAGATGGAAGGCCCTGATTATTGGATCGCGCGTCTGTCGCATCCCGACGAACCTCTCTTAACTCCCGATCAGATAAGATGGTTCAATCAGAAAGCGCTTCGTTTCGAACCGACCGCCCTAGACCCTCAGACGCTCGGCGAAAAGGTAAGCGCCTCTTTTTTCCTTCTGCCTCTTGAGGAAGAGGAGGCGGCGCTCTTGAAGAAAAAGCTGTTTGACCGCCGTGGAAAGGACGCCGACAAAAACTTTTTCGCACACCTCCGGGAAAACGCCGCGTTGGAAAATATCCCGGAATGGATTTCGGTACGATTCGGAGTCACGGTCGAAGAATGTTCCCTGCGGACGGTTCCGTCGCCCGAACCGGTGGTGGAGGAGCCGGGGGACCTCAATTTTGACCTTTTTCAGCAGACGACCCTTCACCCCGGCCTTCCGGTGGCGGTGGTGTGGGAGAGCCGCGACGGGGCGTGGGTCTATCTTGTCACGAAACTGCTCCGGGGATGGACCCAAAAGGAGAATGTGGCCCTGTTTACGGACAAGAAAGCGCTCGTTGCCTACCAGAAAGGGGAACGGCTTATTGTCGCGGAGCGTCAAATCCCGTTTTATCCGAGCCCCCTCGGGGGACCTATCGGCGGATGGGTCTTTGGGACGGTAATTTACTCGCCCTTTCTCGAGGAAGAAGGGGACTTTTATCGCATCGCACGTCCGGTTCGCCGTCCTGAGGGAGACGTTGTATTTTCTCCGGTCTATGTCCGGCGGGAGGATATCCAAAGGGAATTCCTTCCTTTGACGCAGCGTCAGATTCTCATGCAGGGCTTTAAACTTTTTGGGGCCCCTTACGGATGGGGAGGGCTCCGGGGGGGATGGGATTGCTCGGGATTCTTGCGGGATGTGTTTTTGACGATGGGGCTGGAGCTCCCCCGGAATTCCGGCCCCCAGTCCAGGGTCGGCAAAATTCTCGCCGCATTTCCAAAAGGCACGCCTCTCTTGAAAAAGAAGGCGATTCTTGAAAAAAGCATCCCCGCCGCATCCTTTGTAAAACTGGAGAATCACATAATGCTGTATCTGGGCGAATCGGATGACCGCTATTATGTCCTCCACGCCACAGCCGGCTACCGGCAGAAGGAGGCCCTGTGGAAAGGGTTCCGCGAAGAAGTCGTCGTGAGTTTCAGGGTTCTCGTTTCGGACATGGAGCTTGGTGAGGGGACTTCCAAGGGCTCCCTTTTGGAAAGGACCGTTTCAGTCAACACGCCATTCGACTGAGCAGAATCCGAAAACTTGACAAAAAATAGTGCATTGTTAAATTAATTTAGTGCTTGTAACAATGCACGAAGGGGGTGTGGGGGA
>JBDRBD010000077.1:0-3758 GCA_043823025.1 Candidatus Omnitrophota bacterium
GAACTTCAAAAAGGCTCCTTACATTCGGGAGGTCCAGGACGGATGCGGAAGCATCTCCTACAAGGCCGCAGTCGATAAATTGCTGGCGCTGGAGCGAAAAGGATACATCCGCCGCCAACCCAATAAACACAGGGGAATCGAGTTGGAGGAGACCATTTCCGTCGGGGAGGAGGCAAAATGAGAGTCTGCATCACGGGGGGCGCGGGTTTCATCGGTTCTCACTTGGTTGATGTCCTTATCAAAAAAGGGCATGAGGTCGTTTGCCTGGATAATTTGGTGACGGGGGAGCTTGTCAATATTTCCCATCTCACGTCGGACCAGCGTTTCACGTTTATCCAGCATGACGTCACAACATTCATCGATCTCCCCGGAAAGGTCGATTATGTGCTTCATTTCGCTTCCCCAGCGAGTCCGGTGGATTATCTGAAATATCCGATTCAAACATTGAAAGTGGGATCACTCGGGACCCATAATGCCCTCGGCGTCGCAAAAGCAAAGGGGGCCCGGTTCCTGCTGGCCTCGACGAGCGAAATCTATGGCGACCCGGAGGAAACGCCCCAGAAGGAGGAGTATTGGGGGCACGTGAACCCCATCGGGCCTCGTGGTGTTTATGACGAGGCAAAACGCTTTGCAGAGGCCTTGACGCTTGCCTATCATCGCACTCATCGTCTCGATACGAAAATTGTCAGAATTTTTAATACCTATGGACCCCGCATGCGGACACAAGACGGACGGGCAATCCCGAATTTCATTAGCCAAGCCCTGAAGGGGGATCCATTGACCGTCTACGGGGACGGAAGCCAAACCCGGAGTTTCTGTTTCATCTCGGATTTGATTCAGGGCATTCTCCGTCTGATGGATGCTTCCGCAAATGAGCCCGTGAATCTGGGCAATCCCCAGGAGATGACGGTGATGATGCTCGCCGAGAAAATTATCCAGCTCACGGGAACCAAGAGCAGAATCCAAACGGCTCCGCTTCCGGTCGACGATCCAAAGCGCAGACAGCCTGATATCACCAAAGCGCAAACATGGTTGGGGTGGAAACCGATCGTCCCCTTGGAGGAAGGGCTCCGCCAAACCATTGAAGATTTTCGAAAGCGGATGGGGAAAGGACAATGATTGTTTTAGGCATCGGGAGTCCGTTCGGGCATGATTCGGCAGCAGCCGTTTTGATCGACGGAAAGGTTATCGCCGCGGTCGAAGAGGAGCGCTTCTCCCGGGTCAAACATGCTCCGGGGTTGGGGCCCATCGAAGCGGTCCGTTTCTGTCTCAAGCAGGCTGCGCTCCGGCCCGAAGACATCCAGCACATCGCCTATCCCTGCCGTTTTGAGGCGTATGATGAAAACCGATGGCCGTTTATTCAAAGGACGTGGCGTTATCAGCCTTCCAGGGCCTTCAAGGCCTTCTACAAGACTGCGACGGCAAAGAAAAAGCAGACGGCCTCACTCCACCGGTGGCTCCGTACCTCCGGGATCGATCCGTCAAAAGTGACGATTCATTTTGTGGAGCATCATATCGCCCATGCGGCAAGTGCTTTTTATTTCTCGGGCGCCAAACAAGCAGCCATTCTGAGTATGGACGCTGCAGGCGAAGTAGCCGCTACCCTTTTTGCCGAGGCGAAGAACGGGAAAATCACAAAGATTAAGGAATTCTACGTTCCTGATTCCCTCGGGCTTTTCTACGGCACGATGACGGATTACCTGGGATTCCAGCACAACGACGGCGAATACAAGCTGATGGGGATGGCTCCCTACGGCGATCCCCGCCGTTTCGACTTTTCCGACCTCGTCCATTTTGACGCGCGTCAGTATCGGGTTAATCTTCAGTATATCTGGGCCAGTCGCCATCGGCGGCACGATCCCGGAAAATGGTTTTCCAGAAAAATGGTCGAGCGATTGGGTCCGCCCAGGGACGGGGATGATTTATTGGAGCCCTATGTCCATATCGCTGCCGCTACGCAGAAGACGCTTGAGGATGTGACATTGGCGCTTGTGGAGACTTATCTGTCGGAACCGCTTGAACGGTCAGAAGGCCATCTTTGTTTTGCGGGGGGTTGTGCGTTAAACGTCAGTTTGAACCGGCGATTGATCGAACATCCGCGCGTCAAGCAACTTTTCGTGCAGCCGGCTGCGGACGACTCCGGGACTCCTCTGGGAGCGGCTGCGTTTGTAGCCGCTCAGGAAGGGGATGCGATTGAACCGATGCGGCATGTTTATCTCGGTCCGGAATACACGTCCCAGGAAATTAAAACGCAGCTGGAGGCCTCAGGAACTTCTTATACCTGTCATGAGGCCATTGAGGAGGTGGCGGCGGAACTTTTGGCCAAGGGGGAAGTGGTGGCCTGGTTCCAGGGGGCCATGGAATTCGGGCCCCGCGCGCTCGGAAACCGCTCCATCCTGGCGAATCCTGCGAAGAAGGGAATTGCCGATACCGTGAATGAAATGATCAAATACCGCGAGAGGTGGCGCCCTTTCTGTCCTTCCATCCTTCCGGAACACGCAGCAGACATTTTGGGGTCCATGCACCCTTCTCCCTTCATGACCTTCAGTTTCGCGGTGAATCCTTCCTGGAAGGAAAGGATTCCGGAGGTGGTTCATGTCGATGGCACGACACGGCCCCAAATCGTCGATCCCGAAACGAATGCCCGGTATTACCGTCTCTTGAAGATATTCCACCAGAAAACGGGCCTTCCGGTGCTTCTGAACACTTCTTTGAACCGGAGGGGCGAGCCCATGATTTGTTCCCCCAAGGACGCGTTGGAGATGTTCTACGGTTCGGGGCTCAGGTACCTGGTCATGGACAACTTTTTGGTGACCAAATGAGCGGAGAGCGAGTTTTGATTGCCAATCCCTTTGGGATCGGGGATGTCCTTTTCACGATGCCGCTTCTCCGTTCGCTCCGCGAAGCGCTTCCGGATGCGACGCTGGGGTATCTTTGCAACCGCCGCGTCGAGGAGCTGATGCGGGTGAACCCCTGCGTGGACGCCGTTTTTGTTTTTGAGAAGGACGAATACCGCGTTCTCTGGAAACAGAATAAGCGCGAATGGCTCCGGAACTTTTTGAAACTTTTGAAGGAGATCCGGCGTCGCCGGTTTGATACCCTGATCGACTTTTCGCTGAATTGGCACTATAGTTTTTTGGCCATGCTCCTCGGAATCCGCCGGCGGGTCGGTTTCAATTACCGCCGCCGCGGGAAGTTTTTGACGGATTCAAAGACAGTGAAGGGTTTCGACGATCGACATATGGTCCTGTATTACTTGGAATTGCTCGAAGTTCTTGGGATTCATCGGTCAGAATCCCCTCGGCTGGAATACGTTATTCCGGATGAGGACCGAAGATGGGCCAAAGAGTTTTTTGATGCGAACGGCATCCCGCAAGACGGCATTGTCATTGGAATGACCCCGGGCGGAGGCGCAAGCTGGGGCCGTTACAGTTCTTATCGACATTGGCCGAAGGATCATTATACAACGTTGGTGCATCGGCTTTTTTCCGAGGGGAACAGGACCCTTCTCCTCTTTGGAGATTCGCAAGATACTCCTCTCTGTGAGGCAGTGGCAAAAGCGGCTTCCGGGAAAGCGGTGGTTACCGCCGGGAAAACGACGTTGCGGCAGCTTTTTGCCCTGATGGAGCGGTGCCATCTATATGTCGGGAATGAAGGGGGGATCCTTCATGTAGCGGTTGCGACGGGAGTTCCCAGCGTGACTTTTTTTGGGCCCGTTGATGAGAAAATCTACGGCCCTTTTGGCCCCCCCCCCCCCC
>JBDRBD010000078.1:0-2439 GCA_043823025.1 Candidatus Omnitrophota bacterium
ACCTCATGATCGTTGCGTCTTCCATGTTCGCCACCATTTTATTCTCGCAACAAGAATCGAAACGGGCCAAGGTCCTGCTGACCCTCATGACGGTTATTACGTTGGGGGCTACCGTCATGACCGCGATGCGGGCGTCCTTCGTGGGGCTCATCGCTTTTTTTCTCATGATCAGCCTCCATCCAAGATACGGGCGGCAGGTTTGGCGGCTCTCGCTCATCCCTCTTCTGGCCATCGCGGTCACGGTTTTTCTTTACGAACCCATGCGGTCCAAGCTTTTCATCACGGCCTCTTTTATCAGCCGACTTTACCTGTGGCGTCATGCCTTGGCGCTGTGGGGAGATCATGTTCTCTTCGGCATCGGGCTGAATCATTTCCAGTACACTTTCCCCCGGCATTTTATTCATGACGGGGGGTTCGCGTATTTTGACGCCCACAGCTTATACCTGCAGGTTGCTTCCCAACAGGGCCTCTTCGGACTCTTGTCCCTATTGGTTATCCTGGGGGGGTATCTTTATTACTGGAGAAAAATCAAGGGAACGACTTCGCTGGGAGAGGTGGTCAAATACGCCTCGTTGGGAGGGTTTTGCGTGACCTTCGTGAGTGGGATCTTCGACACGACCCTGCACCATGAACACGCCATTGCGTTCACCACATTGACCGGATTGCTTTTGGCGCACTCGGGTCGCTGGACGGAGAGGAAACAATGAAAAGCCCCAAAGTAAGCATCATCATCCTCAATTGGAACCAGTTGGCCCACCTGCGGCAATGTATCCAATCCATCGAAGAAAATACGCTTTTCCCCCATTATGAAATCATCATCTGGGACAATGGCTCCACCCAAGAAGGACTCCGGGAATACCGTCTGGGCCTGAAGCAGAAGGTCATTTTCTGCCCCCAGAACCTTGGTTTTGCCAAAGGGAATAATGAGGCTGCGCAAAAAGCCGAGGGAGAATTCCTTCTTTTCCTGAACAACGACGTCCTGGCGCACAAGGATGGCTGCGGCCCATGCTGCGCATCGCTGAAAATACCCCCGACTGCGGCATTGTGGGAAGCAAACTTCTGTATCCGGAAGGAACCATTCAGCATTCCGGAGTCATGCTGGACTGGCGGGGGAATCGTCGACATATTTTCAAGAAATATCCTCAAGATTTTCCGGAAACAAACCGAATTCGGGAATGTGAAGCCGTAACGGGCGCCTGCCTGCTCATCGGCAAAGACTTGTTTGCAAAAGCGGGGGGTTTTGACGAAGCGTATCTCCACGGGTCCGAAGACATCGACTTGTGCTTTAAAATAAGGGAAATGGGCCTGAAAATACTGTACTGTCCCGAAAGCGTCCTGACCCATTTTGAACAGGTGTCTTTAAAGGCCAAGGGCAATCTCTTTAAGAAAAAAACCACCCGCAATAACAATAAAGTATTCTTAAGAAAATGGGGAAAGAGACTGGAAAAATTTCGGTTAGCGAATGATTTCGAAGGCCTTAAACCGTTTCATTATTACCACCATACCCGCTCCGATGTGATCCGGTTGGTTCCCAGGGAGGCCGGTTTCGTGCTGGACGTTGGATGCGCAAGCGGGATGCTCGGAAAAGCGCTTAAAGAGAAAAACAAGTCTTTGATCGTATGGGGCGTTGAAAAGAAT
The DNA here is from genome assembly GCA_043823025.1 of Candidatus Omnitrophota bacterium. GTDB lineage: Bacteria > Omnitrophota > Gorgyraeia > JACQQV01 > JACQQV01 > JBDRBD01. The sequence continues at coordinate 1,639 of JBDRBD010000078.1, forward strand.
AAGCATTTAGCAAAGGAAGCGGGCGAGAACCTGGACAGGGTTTGGGTGGGAGATATCGAACAGATGGAGGATCTCTTTGAAGGGGCCGAGCGCTTCGACTGCATAATCTTTTCGGATATCCTGGAACACCTCCAGGACCCGTGGACGGTCTTGAGAAAATTTCGAGGTCTTTGTGCCCAAGGGGGTAAGATTATTTGCAGTATCCCCAATATTCGTTATTACAAAGTGATCAAAGATATCCTCAGAGATCGGTGGTTATACCGGGAGGAAGGCATCCTGGATAAAGACCACTTGCGCTTTTTTTCCCTGGCGACCATTCGGAATCTCTTCGCCCTAAGCGGCTTCCGGATTGAAAAAATCGAAGAAAAAAGAAAGGCCGGTTGGATCATGAAATGGCTCAATGGATTTTTTTTAAATAAATTGGCCGGCTTTTTGACCCAACAATACTTGATCGTTGGCCAAGCCCGGAATGATAAGAAACCTTCTTAGAAAAATCAGAAAAAACGAATTCGACCGCTTCGTAAAGAAGGCTGCGCAGGAAAGCAGGCAGCGCTTTTTAATCGTTTGGAATCGAGGATTAGGCGATATTGCGCTCGGCCTTTATGCGCTGGTTCACAGGATTCGAACTTTCCTCCCGGAGGCGCAAATCACCTTTCTCACCCGAGAGGAGCTCGCCGAAGGTTTTTCCCTGCTTGCCGGAACGCGGGTGATTCCGGTCCCCTGGTGGCAAAGGAAAAATCCCATAAACCTGGAAGACACATTCGCCAAACTTGGGATTCAGAAAAGCGATTATGACCTTAT
>JBDRBD010000079.1:0-4210 GCA_043823025.1 Candidatus Omnitrophota bacterium
ATTATGTTGATCCTCTGCCCAATCTGTCATGAGGACGTTCCTCTAAGGCCTGTGGCTTTGGAGAGGCATCTTGACGTTGAGCCTCATGTAATTGACCTCATTTGTGAGATTCATCCGGAATGGATGGAAAATAGTCACCCAGGGCCAAAAGCGCTGGCTTTCTATAGAACCATGCTTTCCAGAACGAAGCTTTTCAAGCAGAAGGCTGCCTGAGTCTTCCCTGCCGAAACTCGATTTACTTTCCCACTATCGCAATGCTTCACTTATAGTTATTGTTGTCTCACCGGCATGGGTTGGGTACTCAGTATTGGCGAGGTTTGGACGGGGGCACTACGGTTCTTCGTTGGATCGTAAAGGACGAGAGAGAACTTTTAAGGTCTGACCGGTGGCATCCACAACAGCACCCATTCCTGTGCCGACAGCGGTGCCAACATTACCGCCGAGGACGCCTCCTTTACTGGCAGCTGGACCGGTGCATCCGGATACCAAATACAGGAAAAGAACGGGCACGGCGGCAGAAAAGAGAAACCTACAGATGGCGCGCAATTTTGATAATATTAGCCGTTGAGAGGTCAATAAATTTGATTCCTGTATCATATCGATGCGGCATGGTGGAGCGCGGCGCCTGCCAGACGACTTCGCCGAAGAGCGAAAGGGGCGATCGCCGGGGCAAATCGATTGAAAGATACAAGCGGGAACCCTGCCGAAGCGGATGACTTGCCGGAAACCGGACGCCTCCCTTCCCCACATCATATGCCAGCGTGAGCTCCTGAGAATCTGCCTGCTCAAGACTTCCATAGCTGACAGAAAGCGGGAGATAGCGCCTTTTATAGCGCCGCCGCTCATAAGGCCAAGGGCTTTCGGAAAGATCTTCCTCCCAGAGGAGATCGGCCCTTTGACGGTCTAAGGCTGGTTTGTGAACAAAGAGAAAAAATCCTCCCAGAAAAAGGGCCCACACCCCGACCAATAGAAGGATTTCTACAAACATGACGATTCCCTCCTTAAGTTAAAGTTACGCAACTTTTGCCAAACATCCTCTATTTTAGCAAAAAATGCGTCTTTTGTAAAATACCTTTTACGGGTGTTTCTCTTCGCCGCTTCTTTGAGTCATGTTCCGTTCGATAAAAGTAATCAGTTGCTGCTGCTGGTGTGTATCAAGTCTCGAGAACTGAATTCCCATTCCCGGGTATTGATGGGGTTGCAACTCTTGGTCGGCATGCCAAATAACCATCCCGCGGAGGGAAACCGGCGGACTTTCCTTTCCCAACTGTAGCTCCAAGAGGAGCTCGGTATTGAGCGGGAATACCTTTTTGGCATGCAGAAAGAGGCCTTCCCCTCCAAGATTTACGGCTTTCCCTTCGAAAGTGGGGTCTCCTTTTCGATAGACAGGAATGTAATGAACGTCGAAATTGGAAATCTCGAGTCTCTTAAAGCGCCGGCGAAGAGGCAAGAGCTGCACACTCGGTTTTTTCTCATCAAAGCTGCCCAAGGCAATTTCTAGGCTCTCATGAAGTTCAAACACTTCCAAAAGGTGCGATATGTGAAAAAGTTTTTCGATGTGGAGCGGGACTGCGATAAATTTCATTCGACCTTCATGATTAATCACGTTTTTATAGGCAATGGCCAAGACCGAAAGACCGTGGTAATCCAGCAAATCAACTTGTTCAAAATTCAGGACGATTTTTCGCTTTCCCCGCTTCAGAAGCCAACCAATCAACTCAATCAGTTCCGAAGCATTCAGGTCAATTTGACCTTCCATGTCAATGACAATCACGCCTTTGACTTCACGGAATCTGAGTCCTAGGGAAGGAGTTTCCTCATTTTCATCTTCAGGAATCAATTTTCGCCCCCTAATTTTTCGAAGCGTTGTTTGAGTTCTTGTTCCATGGCAAGGCAGGGCCGAACTGCACAACCGGTCATTTTCTCAACCCATTGAATTACTCTGCGGTCCATCGGGTTGACCATTGCCAACGACAATGTTGTCCCGGTTTTTTCCACTGGGAAAACGCCGTTCTCCTTAAGCCAATCATCGGAAAAAACTGTTTTGAGTTCGTCTGTCACAGCAATATTCTCAACCTGAACATACGGCACACCCAGCTGCTCGGAGATGAGCTGGCTGAGTATTTGGGGCTCGATGAGCTTCGATTCCAGGAGGACTTGGCCCAAACGGCATCCAGAACGCCAATGTTTGATGAGAACGTCCTCAAGCTGGTCTTGAGTAATCAAGCTGCGTTCCAGGAGAAGCTGCCCTAGAGGCTTGGAAGTCTTTATCAGAGCCGGCCTGCGAGGTTCGCCTGACTCTTCTGCAGTTCGGGCATCCTTCCCTTTCGAATCTCCAGACCGACGGTCGACCAAATAGGCGCTTCCCGGCTCCGGTCTTTCCTTCAGGAACTTTTTGATTTCTGAGGCAATCTCCGATACATGAAGTGCGCTTTCCAGCTGTTTTCTCCGATTATTGACAACTGCAATCGAGACGGACATGAGCGGGAAGCGTTTCGTTTTCCCCATTCGGTTTTTGACCAAAAGATGGCCCTGGGCGCGATCCGGCTCTGGGTAGTGAAGCACCATCAATCGGTCAAATTCTTGAATCGCATGAAGACAGAATTCTTCCTCGCGATCCGGCGTTGTCAAAACAATGAAATCATCACCTCCGATGTGGCCTACAAGATCTGTTTCGTTTCCGCGGGCCTGGACGAGAAGCCGAGCCATTTGCTGTAGGACAGAATTCCCACGATGGTATCCATACGCGTCATTGAATGATTTGAAGTGGTCGATATCACAATAGCAGACGGAAATAGGAGTTTGATCCAAAAGGCACCGTTCAATCTCTTTTTCAATCGCAATGCTCCCGGGAAGGCGGGTTAACGAATTGGCATCGAACTGGTGTTCCGTGCGGCGGAGCACCATGTCAATTCGAAGGCGAAGCTCTAAGGGATCGATTGGCTTCATCAGATAATCATCGGGAACCATCTTTTGCTGCACGAGGTCACGGCGAAAGGTTCTCTTTTCGACCAGTACGATGACAGGTAGATAAGCCGTTAGCGGATCCTTCTTAAAATGCTTGATAAGCTGAAAAGCGGTTGTGTCTGGAAGGCTATGGTCCAAAAGAACAAGGTCTAAGGTGCCTTGACGGCTGGCTTCGATGGCAGCGGCGCCGCTTGTCACAACCAGGGGAACATGACCCCACATTGTGAGGAGATGAAGAATGGTCCGGCTGATGAGGAATTCGTCTTCTACAACTAAAATTCGCTTTTTTTCTCTCACACCAAAATTCCCAGTTAACTATTATACATCAAAACCTCAGTCGCTTCAAGAAAAATATGTATACAACTATAAGATTCACATGGAGTTAAACAAATTAAAGATGCAGCTCTTCCCTTCCAAAAGCAGGGTGTTGTGGTATACTTGAAGCAGGAATAGGAGGTCTGTGTCGTATGGTTTACCAAAAACGAATTATACAAAAGTGGCTGAAATTATTAGAGTTAGATGACTACCAGGTCAAGTACGCCGTCCGCAACCCTAAAGACATAAAAGGGTTCAAAAAAGAGGATGCGGCCATGATTGATATTGACTTGGGAGAGAAAAGGCTGAATATCTTTTTGAATCGGAAAGATCCTAGGATATGGGACGAGAGGCTATTGCTTCATGAATTAACCCACGTTCTTTTGTATCGAATGTGGGAACTGGTTGATCAGCTTATTCAAACGGGCTACAAGGATGAAACGGCTCAGAAAGCCCTCCGAGCGGCCTACGAGAACCTCGAAGAAGAAACGATAGACCGATTGGTATTGGTGTTCACAAAGTTGGAGAGAAAATCAAGAAGACGTCATCCACGCAGCAAAAAAGTCGCGGTGATTTCTGTCAGACGTAAACTTGCCGCTTGAAAATTCAAAGCTCTTCCAGCGAAGCCACTTCATTGCGATTGAAAAAAATCTCCCCTTCCTCAAGGCCCAGCAAAATTCCCGCATCATCCTGCCGGATGACCCGTCCCTGCAATACCGATCTATTTTTAAGCGTCAAGCGGTGGGTTGGTGGAGGAGTTTTCTTCTTGATCAACTTTGGCTTGGCCGGCGAACCGGCTTTTTTTTGATCCGCGTCTTCTTTTTTGAAAGGGCTGCTGATAAAATTCTTCAGGTTTTCCGGGTGCCACTCCAGCCGCGTTTTCTCAAGGTTAACTCCTCCCTCTGTGGTGGCATAGGAGACGACACGG
>JBDRBD010000080.1:0-6484 GCA_043823025.1 Candidatus Omnitrophota bacterium
CCTCGACCGCAAGCTGCTGGAACAGCTCCGGGTGGTCGGAAAAAAGTCTGGTCAATTCCTCCTTTGTCGCCTGCGTTCCCCTTCTCCCGGCTGAAACCGTTCTTGCCCAGTTGCCAATTTCAAAGGCAACGCTCGTGAAACTGATTTTCCCGTCTTCCAACGCCTGAACGAGGTAGTCTATCGTTGCGTGCGGCGCCTCGACTCCCAGAACACTCCAGATTATCTGCCGGACGAGGTCCCGGCTCCCGGCGGGCAGGTCTTTTCCCGCCCCGTCCCGAGCCGTCTTCACGGTGTCTTCGCCTGTGGCATCAAAGATTTTGGCAAGATGTGTGGCACTCTTAGAAAATCCGTACCGACCGACAAAGGAACCGATGGCGTCTCGTATTGCCTCCGGTGATTGCAACGTCCCCATCAGACTGAGAACGCGAAGGATTCTTTCCGCGGTCGGCTGGCTGCTGGAGGAAGTCCCCAGAAAACCTTCTATCAGATGCAGTTTCTGCTCCACTGTCCCCCGCATCGTGCTCGCCGTCTCAAAGGCACTCTGAAAAGCCATCTGGAGCGAAGGGTCCACATTCTCAGTGCCGCTTGAAAGAACCTCTCCGAGGGTGGCCGCCGGCAGAGGGTTGATATGCTCAAGAAGGGGCGCGACCTTTCGTTTCAATGTTGCGATGGAACCGATCAGCGAACCTTTCTGTGCTCCCAAATTCGGGGAACGGCTGATACGGCCGCTGACATTTTGAATCAGCATCAGGTCATCGAGCCCGACCGCCTGGGTATACCTGAAAAAGTTTTGGATCTCATCTTGGGTCAATGGGGTGGATTCGGTCGGCGCCCGGAGCGGTGAGACAGCCATCTGGAAAACAGTCAGTTCAGGAACGCTGAGATTCTGGTTCAAATAGGAAGCAGTGGGGAACTCTCCGCGGAACGGTTTTCCCGCACCGTCCTGGGCAAAGGGCAAAGTGCCTACGGTGCCTGCGGGCATCGGCATGACAGGAGCCGCTAACTGGGCTGTCACGGTCGGCCCGCTTTGAGCGGAAGTCACATCAGATTTTCCGGTCAAATCGAACACAAGCTGACGTATGCCGCCATCCGCAATGGACCTGGGGCGAAGGTGAGCGGTGGGAATTAGGGCGTACTTTTCGGCGGGACCGCAGGCAAGGGCAAGGTCAAATGAAAGGGTGCTCCATAAAAAGGTTTCGACCACGACATATGCCAGTGGCCGAAACCAAGCGGGTATTCTAGACTGTGTTTTTGGAGCCCCCTGTGTCACGAAACGCCTTCCTTTTGAATTGGTTACGACTTCCTTGCCCTTCACTATTATTATATCATGCGGTTCTTATTTTTGAATCAAGAAATTGTTTCGTTTTACACCATAACTCTTTTATTTATAGATACTTATTAAAATATACTTAGTTTCTGATTGTACAAAACTGTTAAAATCCAAAATTTTTCAATTTCGTTTTATGAGGTCAAAACTTCCCATGTACATCTTTGTTAAGTCGCCGTGGAGTGTGGTGAGGCGCATGTGTATATCCGGAGTCCTGATGAAAGCGGGCAAGACGAGTGGCACAACAGTAACCCCGCCAGGGATTGCCGGAGCGACTGTTCGGAAATGCGCCACACAAACGCGCCCATAAGGCCGTGGCGCATTTTCGCCACAGCGAGCGAGGGCGCAATATCCCGAGCAAGCGACAAGCGAAGGCAACCCTGGTGGGGTTACTCCTTCGCTGGGGCGGGCCCGCCTGCCGGCGAGGCAGGCAAGCGGTGCGACGAACCACGCTCCACTAGACGCTTCGACTAGACGTTTCATATACCTATATATAGGAAGGCCGGGCCTCGGCGTCTTCCAAAGACCCGGCTGATTGGCTGAAAATCCGTCTCGGCAATCACGCCTGACTCATCTTTTGAAGTTCAGCTTATAGACCCACGCTCACCTGGCTCTGGATGGTCCACAAGTTGAACTCGGTGATGAAGTTGGCCACATCCTGTGAGGCGGTAAGCTCCAACGGGATGCTTGCCAGAAGATTCTTTAAGGTCACTGCTTCGGGCTCTGACAATACCTTGAGGGGAAGCTCAAGCTCAGCCCCCTTCCCTGCCCGGGCCTCAACGCTCTCACGATAACGGCTGAAGAGGACGGCAAGCTTTGTCAGTTCCTCTCCCGTAAGCTGCCGGCTCGATGAAGGTTCAACCGCGGCACTCATGAGCTCAAGGAGATTTCTTCCTGCGAAATCGGGACGGAAGAGATTCCGTGAGAGGAGCCCGAGCGTTCCTGCGTCAAGCCGGTTCAGGGCTGTGCTCAGCTCTGCCTTCGGAACGTTGAATTGATTCGCGGGGTTCTTGATGAGATCGTCGACGAGAACTTCCGCCATGACCGAGCGCTCTTCAGGCAGAATCGACTGCGCGTAGCGCCGTACGCCGGCAGGTTCTGTGGTCCGGTAAAGCGATGTCTCATTCGGCATCACACCCTTCCCCGCAATGGCTTCATCGATGGCGAACTCCGCCACATCTTTTCTTCCGTTTGTCAGAACCTTCGTATCGATCCCCACGAGCTGCTGGAGCGAGAGGGTTTGCAGATTGGTCGCAAGGGACGCGTACAGCTTCTGGTCAGCCGGCGTCTTGAGTCCGTCGGGAATCATGCTGAACGGAATGCCCGGATGCCCCGGAATAATGAGGCGCTGGATCGAGGGTAGATTTTGAAGGGTCCCCAGGATCTCCGGCGACACCGTTTTGGGAAGCGCCCGCAATCCGCCATCGGCAGCTGTTTCAGCGCCCTGCCCAGCGGAGGTATCTGCAAGATTTTCAAACTGCGGGATTACCGTCGCTGTCTCATGCATATCGGCCGCCACCGCATAAGAGACCTCCCGGCTGAGCGTCCTTTCTCCGATCGGAATGATTTCAGGAGTAGAAGCCTTCTTGGTGCCCTTACGGCCCATAAAGGCCTGGTCCGCCATGACAAGATAATCAATGACTCGCTGTTTGCGTTGCGGACGACGGAGGACATCCGGATAGGCCTTCAAGGGATTCCCCGCCCGATCGTGCAGTACTTCTCCGTCCGCGGACTTCTCATCCTGCTCAAGCCAAGTTTCCGCCCACTTTCTTAATGTCTTTTCGCCATGAACATTACTCCGATAACTCCAGTACCAGGTGTGTGCGGCTATATTCCAGGTGAAGTTTTTGTTCCCACGGAACCGTTCTGCAATCGGCTCGCTTGCATTCAATGCAAAAGGTATGTCCGTTTCCGCGGCGTTATTCCGCCCCAACTGCTGCAATCCACTCACCTGTTGGGCAGCGAGCTGCCGTAGCGCTGGAGAGACGGCCTGTGTTTGGGCAATTTCTAAGAACACATTTACGGCTTCAGAAATCGCCGATTGAAAATCGAAACGGGTGGCTTGCTTCTCTTTTGCAAGCGCAAGGCGGTACAGCTTTGCAATCACTTTGTGTTCTGGGGTGCCGTTCGCCGTCTTATGGAAGAGCTCCTTTAGCGGCTGCGTCACATAACGGGTGAAATGGGGCTGTTGATGGCCGAATTCGTGGAGAAGACCACCCACTGCGATACTTTCGCCCAGGTTCCGGCTCCCGAGTTGCGGCACAGCGACATCACCAAGGGTAAGAAGTTCCCGGTCCAGGTTCCTTAAGAATTCCGGATGAACGCCGACGGCGCCTACTTGATAGGTTTCAAATGTTCCGGCGCCTGTTTTTCTCTCAGCGTCCCGGTTAAAGTCCAGCACCACTAAGGAGAGCGGCTTCCCCTGCTCCGCCATCTGCTTGTCAAAGTGATGTTGAATCATTGTGAGTGCGGGGCTATCCGCAATAAACTCCCCTTCTTCCTTAACGACGAACGCCCGACCCGTGCTTCCGTTCGGTTTCTCGGTGACGACGCGGAAAACCGCCTGTGTGGGCTGATAGCCCTTCTGAAGGATGACGGTTGCAGCCCGCTTTTCTTCCGCGCTCTCTGAGGCCGCCAACTGTCCAGCGGTCACTTGCTCAAAACGCTGGACCATGAGCCGATGGTCTCCGGCAAAGGTGTAGCTTTTGACCGGATTTTCCTGCGCATTATACTGCACATGGACAAGAATGGAGTCGCGGTCGCTAATGGGAAGATTCGGATGAGCCAGATTGTACTGCTCAACCAGTTCAGCCACCGCAACCGTATGATAACCAATATCCTCGTTGGTGGAGAGGAGTTTGCCTGTTTCCCGATCCAGATAGTAATCCTTTGTCGGATGGCCTGCCAATGTGTACCGGAGGCCCTCTTCGGTAATGGCTTCGGTCAGAACAACATTTCCCTCCACATCAAGATACCGTTTAATATTCTCTTCGCTCTGCTGGATTCTGAAGAGTTTGTTATCGGACCGCTGGGCGGCGGCGCGAACCGTTCGAATCTGCTTCAGGTCATCATACGTTCCGAACCGAGAGGCAATCCATTTGGAAGCTGCCGTATTCTTTTCTTTATCCGAAAGAGACAAAAGGCCCGGCTGGAAGAGCATAAAGAGTCTTGTCGCGCCCGTTTTCCCTATTCCTTCCGCGAAAACTGTGTCTGTAAGCCGATTCAACCAATCCATCGGCGTGAGTTTTTCGAAATTGAGCCCCTTGAGGGATTGGATGGCGCGATAGAACGCTTTGTCCTCGGGATCGTCGGATCCCTGAATGAGTGAACCGCCGTACTCCACCAAGGGGAGCGACACGCCGAGACGGTTGGGATGGGCCATGCTCTCCGCCAGACCCATGGCAACGCCCGGTGCTACCTCAACGCCTTCCGGCGCCATCTCGTTCAGCATGACCCGGACGGCTTCTGCTGTCTTCTGAATGACTGCCACGGTCTTCGGCGAATAAGAAGCGGCCGTTGAAAGGAGATTCTTTGCAAGGTGTTTACTGACCGCAACCACATCTTTAGCCGTTACCGCACTCTTATAGGAAAGATCGGACCTCGCCTGAACCGACTGGTAATCAATCTGGTTCAACTGCGCCAGATGCTCTTTGGCAAAATTCGTAATGACTTCTGGGAGGCCCTTCTGGTTTGCAATCCTTTCAAAAACACTCCGCGCCTCCGCCAGGACACTTTGGGTGATGCCTTCTGCCGCGTCGGCGCCGGAAATCCGATGCTGGGCTGAAGCAAGAAGATCCGCCTCTTTGGTGATTTCATTGATCACGTCGCCGTAAACAGTCCCGAGGAACATGGCGGCGGGCGTTCCGGCTTTGATGGAACCGACCAGATGCTTCAGCGGCTCAATCAGGAGTTTTCCGCGAAGGGTGTTCTGAATCGTGAACCGCGTCGCGTTGGAGCGCTCAACAGCCGCATTATAATGCGCGACCAGCTCGACTCTCTCGGGATTGCTGAGGCCGTCCGCATTTTCCTGATGCCGGCCGAAGAGCTCCTTGGCCCGGCCTTCGAGAACGTTGTTCAACTCTCCCGCCATTTGCGTCGCGGTAGTCATGCGCTGCGCAAGGCCTTTCTGGGAGGCATAGAGATAACGGGTTGTGTCAAACCGCTCCCCCGCCTTGCCCGAATTCATCCGTCCGGTGCGCCCTGTAACCTGGGCCAACAGAAAATCGGGAAGCGTGTCTGCGCCAAGCACGTGGAGATCAATAACCCCCTGATAGTCCACGCCGGTAAAACCGCGTTCGTTGGTAAGGACGATGAGTTGCTCCTGACCCATCCGCCTGGCGATGGCGTTGATATCGTCCACCGGGGTCTTGGCATCGATCATGACAATCTGGCCGGGTTTCACCTGGCCGGACGCTTGAAGGGCCTCTGCAAGTTCCATCATCATTTCAGGATTGCTCGGCACTGCCACCAGAACACTCCTTGAGGCAAAGGAAGTAAGGATATTTTGGACCGCCTGCGCATGAAGCTCTGCGCCGTCCCCGACATAAATACCGCCTTGGAATTTTGCCAGATCGAATGCGGACACGCTGACCGGAACAACCTTGGAACCGACATGGGCCTCGACGAGTTGTTGGGCAATCCCGATCGTTCCGGAAGCACCGGCAGTCAGCGCATTCGGATTGATGCTGAAGATTTCGGAGACCGAACTCTGGCTCATCGTATTATTCACCTTGATCCGGTCCATATCCACCTTCTCAGCACCCTTTGCGGCGTTCATCTTAAGCGCGATGACGATGGAATAGGTGAGGTCCTGGAATACACTTTGCCGCTTGATGCCGCCGATCCGCTCAGTCGGGAAGATTTGGCCGTCTTCAACAACAAAATCAACGTCGCTCTGCGCCGCCATGGCTCTCAGGATCGACTTCACCTGGCCTGAGGCAAATCCTTTCCGCCTGATCAGTTCCATGCCCGCATGATTGACAAAGACCTCTCCGGTCTCAGAATTTTTCGCATACGCAACGGTTTCCGTAGTCTCAAGCGCATCATAGGAAACCTGGATGAAGTTTTTCTGCAGGAAGTGGAAAATCGGCTTCACGCGCCCGATTTCCGAAGGACTCGCGAAGAATTCACCGCTATCGCCGATGATGAAACTGTCCT
>JBDRBD010000081.1:0-18552 GCA_043823025.1 Candidatus Omnitrophota bacterium
CCGCCCATCACGCCGGCCAGCGCCACGGGGCCTTTGAGGTCCGCAATGACAAGGTCTTCTCGTTTGAGCAAGTGCCTCTCGCCGTCAATCGTAACAAGGTTCTCTCCTTCTTTCGCCGAGCGCACCAGAATAGCACCCCCCTCCAAACGGTCATAATCAAAGGCGTGGAGGGGCTGCCCCATTTCAAGAAGAACGAAATTTGTCGTATCGACAATGTTATTGACGGGACGAAGCCCGAGCCGCTCAAGGCGGTCCTTCATCCAAGAAGGAGAGGGTCCTACCTGGACACCGTCAAAAAGCCACCCGAGGTATCGTAAACATCCGGCCTTATCTTGAAGGGTGATCCGCGGCGCTGTCTTTTTGGAGGAGAGCGCTTTCATCGGAAGCCGCTTTGCGAATGCCAATTTCATCTGGACGCCGGTGAGCGCAGCAATCTCCCGCGCAATCCCCACGTGGCTTAACAAGTCCGGGCGGTTCGGAGTGATTTCGATTTCAAGGATCGTATCGCCGCCGGTCTTCTCCGAGCCGACCACCTCAAGCCCGCCCATGGTGAGCCGCTCGGAAAGTGCGGCTGTCGAAAGGCGGATCGGGACCAGTTCCTTAAGCCACTCAAGAGAAATTTTCATCTACGCATTCTCGCACACACGCATTCTCGCATTCTCTGTTTTTAAAACTGCCTCAGAAACCGAAGATCGTTCTCAAAAAAGAGCCGGATGTCGTCGATGCCGAACTTCAGCATCGCCATGCGTTCGACGCCCATTCCAAAGGCGAAGCCGCGGAAGCGCTTTGGGTCAACGCCGACGGCGCGGAAGACATTCGGGTGCACCATGCCGGCCCCCAGCACTTCCAGCCATCCCTTCTGGCGGCAGACGCGGCATCCTTTCATGCCGCAGAAGATACAGGAGATATCGACTTCCGCACTCGGTTCTGTAAAAGGAAAAAAATGGGGACGGAAGCGGACTTTTGTCTTGGCCCCGAAGAGCCGCTTTGAGAAAAGATCCAGAACTCCTTTCAAGTCGGAGAACCGGACATCCCGGTCCACCCAGAGCCCTTCGATCTGATGGAACATGAAAGAGTGGCTGGCATCCACGGCGTCCGGCCGGAAGACCCGCCCCGGCGCCACAACCCGCAGCGGCGGCTTTTCCTTTTCCATCACGCGGATCTGGACGGTGGAAGTCTGGCTTCGGAGAAGCCATTTCTCATCCCTGGCCTGCGGAGAAGTCTCACCAGGGCAGGCGAGGTAAAAGGTATCGAAGGTATCCCGGGAAGGGTGGGATTTCGGGATGTTGAGCGCATCAAAATTATAGTACTCGGTCTCGATCTCCGGCCCTTCGACGACGCGAAAGCCGAGCGCCACGAAAATAGCACAGATCTCATCAATGAGTTGGGTCAGGGGGTGAAGGGTTCCGGATTCAATGGACACACCCGGAAGCGTCTGGTCTACGGCAAGGGTCCCCCCCGCCGTCGCCGCGCCGAAGCTTTTTAGCTTGCGGTCGATTTCAGTCTGGATTTTTTCTTTGAGGAAATTGGCCCGCTTCCCGGCAAGAGGCCTTTCTTCGGAAGGAAGAGAAGCCATCTCCTTGAGAACGGCGGCGACGGGGCCGCTGCGCCCCAGGAATTTGATTCGAACCTGTTCCAAGGCCCTCGGGTCGCCGGCCTGCTGAATTTCAGCGAGCGCCGCTTCTTCAAGTTCTGAAAGCTTCTTTTGCATCAACGCCCGCCGCTCGGATTCTTTGCTAGTTCCACCAGTTTCTGAAAAGCGTTTGTATCGTGCAGCGCCATGTCGGCAAGGATCTTCCGGTCGAGGGCCACCTTGGCCTCCTTGAGTCCCTTGATCAATTTGGAGTAGGTGATGCCGTGGGCCCGGCAGGCCGCACTGATCCGGACCACCCACAGTCTCCGGAAATCGCGTTTGCGCACCTTCCGATCCCGCGTCGCGTAAGCCATGCTTCGCATGACAGAGTCGCGGGCGACGGTATAAAGGCGCCGCCGGCCGCCCCAGAACCCTTTTGCCTGCTTGATAAAGCCCTTTCGCCTTCTGCGCGAGGCGACGCCATGATGTGCTTTTGGCATTTATTTCCTCCCATAGGGTAAAAGTTTTTGGATCACCTTTCGATCCTCTTTGGAAATCAGTGCGCTCCTTCGAAGAAACCGCTTGCGCTTCGAGGTTTTATGCCCTAAAAGATGGCTGGTCCCGGCGCGAAAGCGCTTGAAGTGTCCGCGCTTCGTCACCTTAATCCGCTTGAGAGCGGATTTTCTTGTTTTGAGTTTTGGCATGAATCTTCTCCTTCGACTTCGTTCAGGAGGGTTCGTCCTTCGATCCTTCGACGAGCCCAGGACGAATGCTGAGCGTCGGTAAATCCATTCAAATGGGATGCGTTCGCCGAACCGTCCTTCTACTTCGCTTTGACCACGATAATGACGCTTCGCCCTTCGGTCGTCGGTCCCTTTTCGATTTCGCTGATGTCACCGATATCGCGGGAAAACCGTTCCAAGAGCGCTCGACCCAATTCCTGATGCGCCAGTTCCCGCCCCCGAAACACCATCGACACCTTGATGCGGTCCCCTCGCTCCAGGAAACGCCTCGTATGCTGAAGCTTGACTTGATAATCATGTTCCCCGACTTTGGGCCTGATCCGTATTTCCTTTACGTGAATCACCCGCTGCTTTTTCCGGGCCGCTTTCTCTTTCTTCTCCTGTTCGTACTTGAATTTGCTGAAATCCATGATCCGGCAAACCGGTGGGACGGTCTGCGGAGAAACCTCAACCAGATCCAGATTCTGTTCTGCCGCTTTCGCCAGCGCCTCTTGAATGTCAACGACGCCGATTTGTTCGCCGTTGGGGCCGATCAGCCGAACTTTGCTGACCCGGATCTTCTCGTTGATTCTGACTTTTTTAATAATGGCACCTCACCGCCTTTCTATTTTTTCTCCTGAATCTCCCTCTCCGCCCTCTCCACAAACGTCTCGAGATCCATCCTCCCGAGATCCCCTGCGCGCCGCTCGCGCACAGAAATTTTGTCTTCTTTGGCCTCTTTCTCCCCAACCACCACCATATAAGGTACCTGCGCCACCTGGGCTTCCCGGATTTTGTACTGCATTTTCTCGTTCCGGTCGTCCAGCGAAGCGCGGATTCCCCTTTGCTTCAGGGCTTGAACCTTTTCTCTGGCATAGCCCATCTGCCCGGATGAAATCGGGATCACGACCGCCTGTTCCGGAGCAAGCCACAGGGGGAATGCCCCCGCATAATGTTCAATCAGGATGCCGAAAAACCGTTCCAGACTTCCAAGAATCGCCCGATGAACCATGATAGGCCGGTGTTCCTTCCCGTCGGCGCCCGCATACGTCAGGCCAAACCTTGCCGGAAGGGCAAAGTCGCACTGAATCGTGGCACACTGCCAGAGCCGCCCCAGGACGTCTTTCAGTTTGACGTCGATCTTCGGGCCGTAAAAAGCCCCTTCGCCCGCGGCCACTTTCACTTCGCCGAATTTCTGGCGCGCCGCTTCCCGAAGCGCTTCCTCGGCCTTATCCCAATCCTGAATATCCCCCACAAATTTTTCGGGACGGGTGCTTAACTCGATATCCCATTCGCGAAATCCAAAGTCCCTCAGTACGTCAAATGTAAATGAAAGGATCGCCCCGATTTCCCCCACCAATTGTTCCTCGGTGCAGAAAATATGCGCGTCATCCTGCGTGAAGCCACGGACACGGAGAAGTCCGTGCAGAACCCCCGTCCGTTCGTTCCGGTAAACCGTCCCCAACTCAAAAAAGCGCAGCGGCAGATCCCGGTAGCTGCGAAGCTCTGATTGATAAATCAGGATGTGGCCCGGGCAGTTCATGGGCTTGACGCCGAAAGACTGCCCTTCGGCTTCAAAAAGGAACATGTTTTCCTTGTAATACTCCAGGTGGCCGGACCGCTTCCAAACGGCGCTTCGCAGGATGTGGGGGGTGGAAACAAACTGGTAGCCCCGCTGAAGATGGCTTTCCCGCACATAGTCCTCGATGAGCTTCCGGACCAGGGCCCCCTTCGGATGATAAAAGACAAGCCCCGCCCCCGCTTCCTCCTCGATGGTAAAAAGCCCCAGGGCCGGCCCCAGCCTTCGGTGATCGCGTTTCTTTGCCTCTTCCCGCATTTTGAGAAACGCTTCCAGCTCATTTTGAGAAAAGAATGCGGTCCCGTAGAGCCGCTGAAGCATTTTGTTGGATTCCTTGCCGTACCAGTAAGCCCCGGCCACGTTCAAGAGCTTGAACGCCTTGATGTCCCCCGTTCGTTCCACATGGGGTCCTTGGCATAAGTCGATAAAATCCCCGTCGGTCACAATAGAAACCTGCTCATCCTGGATCCGGTTCAAGATGCGGTCGGCCTTGTACGGCTCATTCCGCTTTCTGAAAAACTCAGCGGCCTCTTCCCGCCTCATCAAGGACTGCTGAAAAGGATGATTTTCCTGCACGATTTGCTTCATCTCGGCTTCGATCTGAGGAAAATGCTCCTCGGTGATCGTCGCGGGGCAGTCCATGTCATAGAAAAACCCGTCTTCCGTGGCGGGGCCGTCGTCGAACTTCGTCTCAGGCCAAATCCGCTTAATGGCCTGCGCCATCACATGGCTTGCAGAATGTCTGAGTCTTTCTAGTTTCGGATCCATATGTTTTTCTTCTACTATGCGCTAACCGCTATCCGCTCTACGCCAAATGGTGGGCGATACAGGACTTGAACCTGTGACCTCTTGGATGTCGACCAAGCGCTCTAACCAACTGAGCTAATCGCCCGGAGCGCGCTTCCGCCTCGCCACTTACGTCGTGATGCTCCATAAGTGGCGGGCTCATTCAACTAACCCACTGGGCTATGAACCCGTAAAATTTATACAGCGCTTGGGTCGGCTCCTCGCCGACCCAATAGATTCCTATGACATGCCGGGAGAGGGGGTCGAACCCTCACGGAGCGAAGCCCCAACGGATTTTAAGTCCGTTTTGTCTACCAGTTCCAACATCCCGGCGAAATTATCCATCAACACCGTCTTGCTTCTTCTCCAGCCAATAGAGGACCGGCAACATTCTTGGGCAAGCGTCATCTTTCGACCCAAGCTTAGGGCATTTTGATAGTAGCATTTATTCAAAATAATCCTTGCGGCAACTTTCCCATATTTCAAGATAAATAAATCTACCCGCGGTTTCTTCCTCTTTTCCCGATGAATTCTGCCACTTACTTCAAAAATTCGCCTGATGCTTTCGTATAACCATTCTGTAAACAGCAAAGACGGAGAATAAATCCTCAGGCTCCATTGTTCTCTTTGATTAGAATGATGAACCCATCGTCGAATGCATCCATCTCCATCAATTAACCCGCGTAGAAAATCGCAAAACACCTCATCTGGAACTCTCACTTTACCCTGAGTGAGAGATTTACGTTGTGTCAAGCCTATAGACAGTAAAAAGTCATAAAAATTCCTGTTGCAAAATTGTAATTGATACGTCTCATTAATTTGACCTTTATTTTTAACGCCAATTTTATTGGGCTGATTTAAAGCAACCTTTAGCTTTTGAAGGAACTGGAATTCTTTAGAGGTCAAATTGACGCCTTTGCCATCTTTACTTAAACAGCCGTCACTGGTGATCAGCCCGACCAAATACCAAAGATGCGCTCCTTCAATGTGTAGCTCTTTTCGTTTATGTGGCATATTTCCTTGCCCAATATTAAATTGGAGGCGCGGGTCGGAATCGAACCGACGTATAGGAGTTTTGCAGACTCCCGCCTTACCATTTGGCTACCGCGCCGATTTTCCTTCTCGTATGTGTCGGCTTGCGATGAGCGCTTCAATCGCATCAAAAAGAATCCTACTCAGCCTTTTCTTGGAAACGCGCGCAACTTTTTGGCAACGCCCATCCTTCCACAAGAAGTAGCCGCTGACCGGTCCGGCCCCAAAGGGATCATGACGATAATTCAAAACGTTTGCGACAAGAAGATCGAGCTCTTTCTCCCGAAGCTTTTTGAGCGCCTGCCGCTCGACCCTTTCGGTTTCCAGGGCAAATCCGACGAGGACCTGGTGCCGCCGTCTTTGTGACATCTCTTTCAAAACATCCCGGTTCTGCACCAAAGGAAGAAAAATCTGCCTGGAGCGCCGCTTTAACTTCGCGGGGAAGCGTTTTGCGGCCCGGTAATCTGAAACGGCAGCAGTCATCACCAACGCATCCGCCTTCGGGAAAACCGCAGCCACCGCCCGATACATTTCCTCGGCGCTCACCACCGGTATCCATCGAACTCCCGAAAGCGGCGTAAGCGTCGTTGGTCCTGCCACGCACGTCAGCCGATGCCCCCGGCGGAGCCCTTCCTGCGCAATCTGATACCCAAGGGTCCCCGTCGCACGGTTCGTGATAAACCGGATCGGGTCGATAAATTCCCAGGTGGGGCCGAGCGTCACCAAGATATGACGTTTCCGGGACCGCGGCATCTTAATGGAGCACCCTCTTTACGGCGGCGATGATCTCTTCGCTCGATGCGATATGGCCGATTCCTTCCACATGACAGGCAAGAGGTCCTTTGATAGGGCCGACAAATTGGTGTCCCCATTTTTTGAGCAGGCGGATGTTCGCCTGCACCGCCGGCTGCCGATACATCACCTCATTCATGGCGGGGCACAAGACAACCTTTGCTTGGGTTGCTGACACAACGCACGTCAAAAGATCATCGTAAATTCCATGGGCGAGTTTGCCGATAAGATTCGCGGAGCAGGGCGCGACCAACACAAGATCCGCCCATTGCGCCAGGAGCGCATGCGCAGGGCCTTCGACCTGGCCCGCCTCAAACAAATCAGTATAGACCTTGTGGCCCGAGAGCACCTCAAAGAGAAGTGGGCGCACAAACTCCTGGGCCTCTTGGGTCATGATGCATCGGGCCTCATAGCGGCTTTCCCTGAGACGCCGCACCAGATCGCATGTCCGGTAACAGGCGATACTGCCTGTCATCCCAAGGACAATTTTCCCCTTTGCCATTTATTTCCCCTTCTGTTTGTAGCCGACCAGTCCCTGGCGGATTTCTTCAAGGGCGATGGTGGTTTCCTTTTTGGATCCAATCTGAACCAGCGGGAGAAGCCCCGCGCTCAATTCGGCCGCCCTGCGGGCAGCGACATTCACAAGCTTATAGACACACCCGATTCTGGGTGTCAGTTCTTCAATCGGAATGTTGACCATGACCACTCCTTCTTATTTTCGATTGCCGCAGAGGATCTGGCACAACGCACAAAACGCCTGATGAAGATCATCATTCACAACCGTAAAATCATAGCGGCGGGCCTGAGCGATTTCCATCTTGGCCAAATGCAGTCTCCGCATCAAGGCGGATCGTCGTTCGGTCTTACGAGCCACCAGCCGCTTCCTCAAATCCTTCATCGTCGGAGGAAGCAAAAAAATGGTTTTTGCGCTCTTAAAATGCCTTTTGACTTCCCGCGCACCCCGGCCGTCTAAAAGCAACAGGACCGTTTTCCCCTTCCGAAGCGTCTGCTTCAGCGGGTCAAGCGGCGTTCCATAATAGGCGTGGTCATACCGGGTCCACTCTAAAAGTTTTTTGTTTTTCCGGAGCCGCAGGAATTCACCTCGCGAAATAAAAAAATAATCCTTCCCATCCCGCTCTCCGGGCCTGGGCCGGCGCGTCGTTACCGAGACAGAGCGGACAAAAGCCGGGACCGCCCGGATCAGTCTCCGGCAGAGTGTGGTCTTCCCGCCCCCCGAAGGGGCCGACAGCACTACCACACGTCCTCTCCGACGCGTTGTTTTTTTTGGCCTTTTGTTCAAAGTTTCTCTGCAATCCGCTGTGCCAGAGTCTCGGGCTGGGCACTGGAAAGAATCACATGGTCGCTGTCCGTGATGATAATCGAACGGGTTCTGCGCCCATGGGTGGCGTCGATCAGCTTCCGGTTGCGGCGCGCCTCCTCGCGAAGCCGCTTCACGGGCGCTGCCTCCGAGGCCACCACCGCGACAATCCGGTCCCGCATCACGATATTGTTAAACCCGATCTGCACTACGAGTCCCATCGCCGTCACGCTACATTCTGAATCTGCTCACGAATCCGCTCGATTTCCCCCTTGATCAGGACAACGCTCTGGGAGATCTCAACATCGTGAGACTTCTGCCCAACCGTGTTGACTTCGCGCTGGAGTTCCTGCGCGATGAAATCAAGTTTCCGGCCCACCTCTTCCTTCACCGCAAGCGCTTTCTGGAGCGACTTGAGGTGCGCTTGCATGCGCGTCAGCTCCTCGGTGATGTCCGAATTTTCCGCAAAGAAAACAACCTCTTGCTCCAAACGGTCGCGATTCAGTTTTTCCGACCCGGCCAACTCCTTCACCCGGCTTGCCAGCCGCGCGCGATACTGCTTCAGAACGGCCGGGGCGCGCTTGGTGATGCGGGCCGTTTCCTTCTCGATCAAACCGACCCGGTGCAGCAGGTCTTGGGTAAGTGTTTTTCCCTCGCTCTCACGCATTTCAACCAGCTGGTCTACGGCCTTCTCAAGTGCCTCGCGAAGTTGCAGCCAAATTTCCTGGATTCCCTCTTTCGTGGTATCCGCCCTCACCACGTCGGGGAACAATAAGAGATCCGAGACGGTCACTTCCCCTTGAAGATTCAATTCTTTCTTAAGAGTGGCCAGGTTCTCATAACAGCGCCTGGCCTGCTTCTCGTCGATCCGCACCAAGCTGGCCGCCCCCCCATCTTTTTCAAGAGTCACCGTGAGGATAAGACGTCCGCGTTTCAGTTTTTTCGAGAGCGCCTCGCGAAGGCGGTCCTCCAACGAAACGAGGTTCGATGGGAGACGGCAGGTTAATTCCAAATACCGGTGATTCAGGCTCCGTGCCTCAACAACAATGGTCCCCCACTTCCCCTTAGACTCTCCGCGCCCAAACCCTGTCATGCTTGTTGCCATCGAAGCCCTCTATGATGAAGCCAGCCGTTTCTCAAGAGACGCCAATTCCTCCCAAAGCACCTCGGGGACGCGCGCGCCAATCGTTTTAAAATATTCCCTGATGGCTGCGGCTTCCCCCTGCCAAGACGAGCGGTCCACATGCAACAGGCCGCCCAGTTCTTCGTCGGAAAGGGTAAGCCCCGTCCGGTCAATCGCACCAGGCGCCGGAAGGTCCCCAATGGGACTTTCCACGGTTGCGCCCCGCTCCTGGCAGCGTTCCACAATCCACCGCAACACCCGAAGGTTTTCACCAAAGCCGGGCCAGAGAAACTGCCCTGCGTCGTTGGTTCGAAACCAGTTTACCCAGAAGATCTTCGGCGGATGGGCCATCCGTTTCCCCATTTCCAACCAGTGGCCCCAATAGTCTCCGATATGGTAGCCGCAGAAAGGCAGCATTGCCATCGGATCGCGCCGTATGACCCCCCACCTTTCCCGTCGCCGCCGCCGTCGTCTCCGACGCCATCGTGGCGCCGAGGAAAACGCCGTGCTGCCAGTTCCACGACTGAAACGCTAGCGGCGCCGTTTTCGCGCGCCGTCCGCCGAAAATGATAGCGCTGATCGGAACGCCCTGTGGGTCTTCCCAGTGCGGGGAGATCGACGGACACTGCGAAGCAGGTGCTGTGAACCGGCTGTTCGGATGAGCGCCCTTCCTCCCGGAATCCGGCGTCCAGGGATTCCCCATCCAATCGATCCCTTCCTTCGGCGGATTGCCATTCATCCCTTCCCACCAGACGGTCCCGTCCGGTTTCTTGACAACATTTGTATACAAAGAATTTCTGGAGATCGTCGCCATCGCGTTCGGATTGGACCGCATGTTGGTCCCCGGCGCCACGCCGAAAAATCCATATTCGGGGTTTGTCGCCCAAAGTCTTCCGTCAGGACCAATCCGAAGCCACGCGATATCATCCCCAATCGTCCACACCTTGTACCCTTTTTGCGACGGGGGAGAAATCAGCATCGCCAGATTCGTCTTCCCGCACTGGCTCGGGAACGCCCCGGTGAGGTAAGTCACGTTCCCCTTTGGGTCTTCCACCCCGATGACCAGCATGTGTTCCGCCAGCCACCCTTCCGCCTGCCCAAGCCAGCTGGCAATCCGCAATGCGAGGCACTTTTTCCCCAAAAGCGCATTTCCGCCGTATCCGGATCCCACGCTCCAAATCGCGTTGTCTTCCGGGAAATGACAGATGAACCGGCGGTCTTCGTTGAGGTCCGCCTTGCCGTGAAGGCACCGTGTGAACTGATTCGAATGACCCAGCTGCTCCCACGCCACGTCCCCCATCCGCGTCATGATTCGCATGCTCAGGGCCACATAAAGGCTGTCCGTCAATTCAATACCCACTTTGCTGAAGGGCGAACCGGGCTGGCCCATGATGAATGGGAGGACATACAGGGTTCTCCCCCGCATGGACTCCTCGAAAATGGCCGTGAGTTTCCGATAGGCCTCCTGAGGGGCCATCCAAAGATTGGTGGGACCGGCATCGTCTTTGTTCCGTGTGCAAATGAACGTAAGTTGCTCTGTCCGCGCCACATCATTGTGAGCAGACCGATGAAGGTAGCACCCCGAGAGCTTTTCCTGATTGAGCCGCTCAAAATCTCCCGTCTTGAGCGAGGCCTCGAACAGTTCCTCCTTTTCCTCTTCCGACCCGTTGCACCAATAGATGCGGTCCGGCCGGCAGAGCCTGGCCATTTCCTCAACCCATGACACGACGTGAGGATTCTTTGTTCTGATCTCTGTCGCATGATTCACTCTTGTCATGCTGCCCAAACTTTCCTTGTGCCGTTTGTGATGGGAATAGTTGTGATGCGGTACGGTTCAGTCACTAATTCATCAGGGTCGAACCAAAGTTTGATCTCCCGCTCCGCCTCCGGCTCATTGGTGGAGGCATGAATGACATTTTCATAAATCCCGCGGGTGGTAATCCGGCCGTAGGCCCCGCGAATGGAGACGGGATCTGCCTCTTCGGGATTGGTTGCGCCGCAGCTTTGACGGACTTTCTGAATGGCATTCTCCCCCATATAGACAAGGGCCATTACCCGGGGCGTGTGGTATTCCCCCATCAGATACCGCAGTAATTCTTTATAGAAAGGCTTGTCGATCATATGGCAGTAATGCTTTTCGGCGAGCTCGCGAGTGGGGTGGACGATTTTTGCCCCGACGATGACCAGTTTTGTCTCCGACAGTCGCGTCAAGACATTTCCCGTCAGAGACTTCTTCAGCCCATCCGGTTTAACCAACACCAGCGTATGCTGTTCTGCCACGGCTTCTCACTCTCCTTTCGCCCTGCCGAGAAGACGGATGAGGCGCTCTCGTTCCGCCGGCGAATAATACTCCAGGATGATTTTCCCTCTTCCCTTCCGGTCCGTAATCCGCACTTTTGTCCCCAAGGCCCGCTGAAGCTCCTCTTCGACATGCCGTACGGTTTCATCCTGTTGGAAAATTTTCCGTCGGACCTTCGCACGGCCTCTCCGTTCCGCCTCGCGGACGGAAAGATTCAGGGCAAGAATTTGCTCACAAAGTCTTAACTGTTCCTCCTCACCGTCCTTGGCAAGAATCGCGCGGGCATGCCCCATCGTGAGGCGCCCGCGGATCAACTCCTCCTGAATCCGCTTGGGGAGCCCCAAAAGCCGCATGGTGTTGGCAACCGAAGAGCGGTCCTTTCCAACCACCTCGGCCACCTTCTCCTGCGTCATCTGAAATTCATTGCTCAGCCGTTGATACGCATGCGCTTCTTCGATTGGATTCAAATCGTTCCGCTGGACGTTCTCGACGATGGAACACTTCAGCGCCTCTTCGTCGCTCATGTCGCGGACGACAGCGGGAATTTCCGCAAGTCCCACCGCCCGTGCCGCCCGGAACCGTCGTTCCCCGCAGACCACTTCGTAACCGCCCTCTCGGGGCCTTACCAGAATCGGCTGTACGACGCCGTTTTCCCGAATAGAGGCTTTTAATTCCTCAAGGGCCCCCGTCTCAAAATGCGCGCGGGGTTGTCCGGGGTTGGACTGAATCCGGTCCGTGCGGATCATCAAAGGCTGTTCAACCCCCGAGCTCTCCGCCTCGGGGATCAGTGCGCGCAAACCACGCCCTAAGACTTTTCGTTCAGCCATGGTGCCGTTTGAACCTCCATTGTCAAGATTTCTTGACTGAGTTCGCGATATTTCTGCGCCCCGAGACAATTGGCGTCATACAAAGCAATGGGTTTCCCAAAACCGGGGGCCTCGCTTAAGCGCACGCTTCTCGGAATAACCGTTTGATACACCTTGTCCTTGAAAAAATTCCTTGCTTCCTGAATCACTTCCTCCGTCAGATTCGTCCTGAAATCCGCCATGGTGAGGAGAACCCCACGCAGCAATAAAGGCGCATTAAGCCGCTCCCGCACCAACTCAATGGTTCGCATCAACTGGCTCAGCCCTTCCAGCGCATAATATTCGCACTGCATCGGGATCATCACCGAGTGGGCCGTGACAAGGGCGTTGATTGTTAAAAGCCCGAGAGAGGGTGGTGAATCGATAAAAATAAAATCGTACTGATTCGCAAGCGGCCCGAGGGCTTGTCTCAGTTTGCCTTCGCGACCGATTTCTGAAACCAAAACAACCTCAGCGCCCATGAGGTCTTCGTTCGACGGAATCAGAAAAAGATTTTGAATCTCCGTCGGCAAAACCACTTGCTCGGCCGCTGTGTCCTCCAAGAAAAAATGAAAGATTCCCTGCTGGACCGCCCGCTTATCGACGCCCAGGCCGCTGGTTGCATTGGCCTGAGGGTCCAGGTCAATCAAAAGAACTTTTTTCCCCGCAAGCGCTAAATAAGCGGAAAGGTTGACAGCGGTCGTTGTTTTCCCAACCCCGCCCTTCTGATTGCAAATCGCTATGATTTCGCCCATATCTTATTTATTTACAATGAGTTACAATAAACCCACCGCACTTCTTTTCATTGTTCCACGTGGAACATAGTAACAAAATTGATTGATAAAGTCAATGGTTTAATTGACCCTTTTCCGCTTCCAGCGCAACAAGAAGCAGTGAAATATCACAGGGCGTCACGCCTTGAATGCGTATTGCCTGCCCGACGGACTGAGGCTGGATCTTGATGAGCTTCTCGCGCGCTTCCCGTTTGAGCCCGTGGAGTTTCTCGAAGGGGAAATTATCGGGAATTCGTTTCCGCTCGAGGCGCGCAAGCCGCTTTGCTGAATTGAGCTCTCGTTGAATATACCCTTCGTATTTCACCTCCAGCTCTACTTGGGACCGGACATCCTCGGGGATCCCCTCCAACTCCTCCTGTGCCCAGGGGAGATCTTCAAAACCAACGTCGGGCCTTCGGAGAATCTGCTCATACGGTTGGCCCCGCGTTTTCAATTGCTTGATGCGTTCAAGTTCTTTGCGGATTCTTTTTTTCTTTTCAAGACATTTCTGATACTGTGCATCGGAGATAAGCCCGACTTTATGACCATATTGCATCAGTCGTCCGTCGGCATTGTCCTGACGCAGTAAAAGTCGGTACTCGGCCCTGCTGGTAAAAATCCGATAGGGTTCGTCGACGCCTTTCGTGACAAGATCATCAATAACGACTCCGATATAGGCTTCATACCGGCCCAAGACGAGGGGTTCTTCCCCTCTCAGTTTTTGGGTGGCGTTAATCCCTGCCATGAGCCCCTGGCAGGCGGCTTCTTCATAACCCGTCGTCCCATTAATTTGCCCTGCAAAGAAGAGACCGTCTATCTGTTTTGTCTCGAGGCTTTTCTTGAGCTGAGTTGGAGGCACGTAGTCGTATTCCACGGCATACCCAAACCTCATAATCTCAGCGTGTTCCAATCCTTCGATAGTCCTCACATAGGCGATTTGAATATCCACCGGAAGACTGGTTGAGACGCCGTTGAGATAATACTCCTCTGTGTTTCTTCCTTCGGGCTCAAAGAAGATTTGGTGCCGCGTCTTTTCGGGAAACCGCATCACCTTATCCTCGATGGAAGGACAATATCGGGGGCCGATCCCCCTGATTTTCCCAGCATAGAGAGGCGAACGATGGATGTTAGCCCTGATAATTTCATGGGTTCTTGGGTTTGTATAGCCAATATAGCAAGGAATCTGCTTCTGCCGGATCTTCGGTGTAGAAAACGAAAAAGGAACTGGGTGAGCGTCGCCGGGTTGAGGCTGCAGCTTCGAAAAATCAATGGAACGCTGGTTGACCCTAGGAGGGGTGCCGGTCTTAAGCCGCCCAACCTCAAACCCTAAGCCCCGAAGATTGTCAGACAGGCGGCTGGAACCTTCGCCCATTCTCCCCCCAATCCTCTGGTTCTCGCCCATATGAAGAAGGCCCTTGAGGAAGGTCCCGGTCGTGAGGACGAGGGCGCTGCATTGATATCGAACGCCCTCGAGTGTATCGACGCCTACCACTTTACCGCCCTCCGTGAGTATTTCCTCGACGGTTCCCTGCTTTACATCAAGATTCTCCTGCCGCTCCAGAACTTGTTTCATCGTGAACTGATAGAGCTTTTTGTCCGCCTGCGCCCGGGGGGCCCATACGGCAGGGCCCTTTTTCGTGTTGAGCATCCGAAACTGGATTCCGGTCCGGTCAATGATCTTGGCCATTTCTCCGCCCAGGGCATCAATCTCCCTGACAATATGTCCCTTCCCAAGCCCTCCAATGGCAGGATTACAGGACATCTGGGCGATATTGTCCAGGTTCATGGTCAAAAGAAGCGTTTTAAAGCCGATTCGCCCTGACGCCAAGGCCGCTTCGCACCCGGCATGACCGGCTCCGACAACAATTACGTCATACTTTTTATCGTAGGGATACATGTTTCACGTGGAACATCGAGGTTGGACTTTATTGCTTCGAGAAAATCAGCTTTTGGTACGCAATCATAATGAGGTTGTTCGTCAACCAATAGAGAACAAGGCCGGAAGGAAGCCCGTAAAAAATAAACCCAAACACAAAGGGCATTAACGTGCTCATCATCTTTTGGCTCTCCCCTTCGGGGCCCGGAGGGGCCTCAGGGGTAGCGATCTTTTGCTGAAAATACGTCGCCGCCATCATGAGAAGCGGGAGAATGTTAACGGCGTCGCCGAGCGGCCCGAGACGAAATGGCAAAGGGATGGCGCGGTCTGGCATGGAAAGGTCTTTCACAAAGAGAAACGAGGCGCCTTTTAATTCAACAGAGCGGATAAGCGCCTGATAAAAGGCAATGAAGATGGGCATCTGGACAAGCACCGGAAGGCACCCGCCTGCCGGGTTAACTTTATGCGTCTTATAAAGCGCCATCAACTCTTTGTTCATCTTTTGGGGCTTATCTTTATAGAGTTGCCTGATTTTGTTTGCTTCCGGTTGTATTAACTTCATTTTTTTCAATGACTTATAACTAATTCCAGTCAGCGGAAGCAAAATAACCGAGACGATGACGGTAAGCAGGATGATGGCGACGCCATAGTTTTTCACGATGTTTTGGATTTGGATGAGCGCCCATAAAAGAAGCTTGGTGATCCCTGTAAACCAACCATAATCCATCACGCCATCCGTCCAGCTCCCGAGAATTTTCAAATCCTGAAATCGGGTTGGGCCCATGTAACAAGCAAACTCATCGGTGATGACCCCGCCCGGCGGAAGACTTTGGGGCGTGGACCAGACACGAATCGTCATGCTCTTTTTGTCCTCCGTCGACGTCAGACTATAACCCGAAAGCGTTGTCTTCGGCTTTGGTTTAAGCGCAATGGCGAAATACTTTTCCCGCAGACTCACCCATTGGGGCTTTCCCTCTATCGACAGCGGCTGCTTGGAAATATTTTTGAGGTGAAATTTCCTTTTCTTCCCCTGGCTGAATACCGTGGCATCAAAAAAACGCTCTTCTTGGGCCTGGATCCCTGATGCAGCAACAAGGTTATAGTAAACAGACTGTGTGTTCCCGGTTGGGTTTGTGAATCGAAGCGTCAGTTTGAAGGCATATTCGGAAATCTGCTCAATCTCTTTTTCAATAACAAGGCCGCCATCTGACACTGCTTTAAACTTGAGTATGTGGTCTGTTTGCTCCCCTTTTTCATATGAAACAGAAGATTGAGTGGGTTTTTCAAACCACACATCCCATATATAATTTGAAACGCCCTCCACTTTTGCTAATTTTGTGGCGTTTCCATCCTGATCCTTATATTTTTTGAGGTCTACTTCTCCAATTGAACCGCTGTTTGGGTGAATAGCAAGCTGCAACGCTTTGGTTTCAAAGTGGAGAAGTGACGCAGAAGTCCGATCGGGCGTCGAGGGGGATAAGACGACGGGGCTCGTAACTTCTTTTTTTTCATTGGGTTGTGGTTCGACTAGGACATGTTTTGAAGGCGGGCCGTAAATTTTTGCGACAATATACGGGTATCCGATCAGAATAAGAAATGAAAGTGCAAATGCCAGAAGAAATTTTCTTTCCATAAGCACCTAATTTGTTTTGGCCCCAGAGGGAGGATAATCTATCCCTCCGTCGTGTAAGGGGTTACATTTTAAAATCCGCTTGACCGCATGAAACATCCCTTTCAGCAGCCCTTGTTGCTGAATCGCTGTATAAGCATAATAAGAACAGGATGGGTAAAAACGGCAATGCGCCGGGATGAAGGGAGACAGCGCTCTCTGGTAAAGCCGAATGAGTGCGAGCGCTAGATGCTTCATGATCAAAACTCCATCCGCCTGAAGTGTGCTTGCATTTCTTCTTGAATCTTTTTAAACGTAAGAGTCTTTTCCTGTTTTTTCACGCGCACCAAATAATAATATTTCTTTTTCTCCGGCGCGAGGCCGCGTTTTGAGCCAAGAGGGGCCAGGATGCGAATGGCCTCGCGAATTTGGCGTCTGAGTCTATTGCGGGAAGTACTGTGAGGCATCAGGGCGCGCGGGATAGCGACCCCCACGGATCTTCCCGTCTTCTTGCCCAGAAAGACGGAGAGCTGGGACCAGTCGCCCTTTGAAGTGAGTAGAGGAGAACCTCTTTTCACAAGGAGAGCCGCTTCCGACCCTTTCGTCGCCTTCTGGAAAGGAGGCGCCGTCCGCCCCTCTTGCGCATTCGTCGACGAAATCCGTGAACGCGCTTCCGCCGCAAGTTTGATTTCCGTGTAAGTCTTTTTTTCATGTTAGGTGTGAAAATTATAGGCGTATCGCCCCATTTCGTCAAGGAAAAAGTTTGCCATGAAAAAATTTCCTTGAAACGGCCTGTTTGGACTGTTATAATGAGCCCGCTTTATGGAGAGATTTCGTGGGTTGCCCTCGGCGAACCCGCTGCAGGGAGGCGCTGTGAATCTTGTGAATAAACTGTGCGTAAACAAGCGGCTCTGTGGGTGGGCAAATACCAAGCAGACTTGAATTTCTCCTCTTAACCGTCGCTGTCTAAAGGGAATGGCTCAGGCACTGGGGTTTGTTTGCCTATCAACGGACCCTATAAAAATGTGGATAACTTGTGAATTCTGATGGAAGAGACGCAAAAAAGAGCCCATAGCATCTGGGAGGAGACTTTGGCGCTCCTCAAAGCAAAATTAGGCGCCCGGAATCACGAAACGTGGTTCCATGGAACGCGCGGTGTCTGTATTCAGAACGGGTCCATCACCGTATCTGTCCCAAGTAAATTTTGCAAGGAGTGGATTCAGGATAAATACGGGGCTATGGTTAAGGACGCCGTGGAGGCGGCCGGGTCCACAGAGCTTGAGGTTGAGTTTGTGGTGGAAGGGGGGAAGGTTGCGCGCGAAAAAGAGGAAAGTGCGGCGCCTCTTCCGGTCCCGAAGCGGGAAGTTGAGCGCCCCAAGGAAAGCATGTTCAACTCCCGCTATACGTTTGACACCTTCATCGTGGGGCCGAGCAATCGCTTCGCCCACGCGGCCTCTCTTGCGGTGGCAGAGAGCCCTGCGCGCGCATACAATCCTCTCTTTATTTATGGGGGCGTCGGGTTAGGGAAAACCCACTTAATGCAGGCGGTTGGGCAGGCCCTCTTGAAAAAAGACCCAACCGCAAAGATTCTCTATAGTTCAAGCGAGCGATTTACGAACCAGCTGATCACGGCAATTCAAAACAGGACGACGCTCGCCTTTCGGGAAAAATTCCGGAATTTGGACGTCCTATTGATCGATGACATCCACTTCATCGCAGGAAAAGAGGCCACACAAGAAGAGTTCTTTCATACCTTTAACACCCTTTATGATTCACACGGGCAGATTATTATTTCAAGCGACCGACCCCCTAAGGAGATACAGGCCCTGGAAGAGCGCCTTGTTTCGCGGTTTGAGTGGGGACTGGTCACGGACATCCAAAAACCAGACCTTGAAACGCGCATTGCCATCCTCAGGAAAAAAATAGAGATAAACCAGCTCTCTATTCCCGAAGATGTCACCCTTTTTATTGCTGAAAGGGTAACATCCAACATCCGCGAATTAGAGGGAACGCTGATGCGGGTGGTGGCTTACTCTTCTATTTTTGAAAAAGCGATCACCCTAGAGTTGGTTAGGGAGGCGCTGAAAGAGATGCTTCTTGAAGAGGCGCGCCGGGTCACGGTGGACCTGATCCAAAAGAAGGTGGCAGAACACTTTGACATCCGACTACAAGACATGAAAGTAAAACGGAGAAACCGGGCGATTGCCTACCCCAGACAAATTGCC